>CAISKG010000453.1 GCA_903885855.1 uncultured Planctomycetaceae bacterium | reverse complement strand
TCGGCGCCGCCCGGGGCGCACCACCCTCGCGCGGCCCGTGTCGTATCATGCCGCCATGCACGGCTCCCCCGAGATCGTCCCCCTCGCCGCCGGGGCCGCCCGCGCGGCGATCGTCGTCGGGCGCGGTGGCGCGTGCGCGTCGGCGGTGCTCGAGAGCCCGCAGGGCCCGCGCGACGTGCTCTGGGCGCCGGCCGACTTCACCGGCCCGACGGGCCGGCCGAGCGGCGGCGGGATCCCGATCCTCTGCCCCTTTCCCGGCCGGCTGCCGACGACGACGATCGACTTCGGCGGCCGCGTCTGGTCGCTGCCGCCGGGCGACGCCCTGGGCCGGCCGATCCACGGGCTGGTCCACGAGCGGCCGTGGCGCGTCGTCGAGCGGGACGCGGCCCGGCTCGTGATCGCCTTCCGGCTCTCCGCCGACGCCCCCGACGCCCTCCACCGCTGGCCCGCCGACTTCAGCCTGACCGCGACGTGGAGCCTCGGGCCCGGGCGGCTCGACGTGGCCCTCGACCTCCTCGCCCACGGCACGATGCCGGCGGCACTGGGCCTCCATCCCTACCATCCCGTGCCGGTCGTGCCCGGGGCCGATCCGCGCGACGCGGCGATCGAGGTGCCCGCCGCGCTGTGGCAGCCGCAGGAGCGACTGCTGCCGGTGGGCGTGCCCCGGCCGGCGGAGGAGCGGCGGCGGGATGACGGCAGCCCGATCGGGTTGCCCGGCGCCGCGGCCTGGGAGGGCCTGGTGCTCGACGACCCCTTCTGCGGCCTCGCGACCGACGCGCTCGGCCGCGTCGTGGCGCGGGTCGTCGACCGGGCCGGGGGGGCGGCGATCCGCGCCGAGTGGGACCCCGTCTTCTCCGCCTGCGTGATCTTCACCCCGCCCCACCGGCAGGCGGTGTGCATCGAGCCCTGCACCACGCTCCCCGGCCGGGGCGACTTCGCCGCGGCGGCCGGGTGGCGCGTGCTGGCCGACGGCGAGCGTCTCACGGCGCGCTACGCCGTCGCCGCCGTCTGAGGGCCGATCCGCCCGGAGACCGCCGGCGTCAGCCCCCCGCCGGCCGCTTCGCCGGGGGAACGACGGTGCGCACGCCGAGCTCCGCGAGCTGCTTGGCGTCGACGGCCGCGGGGGCGCCGGTCATCAGGTCGCTGGCCTTCTGCGTCTTGGGGAAGGCGATCACGTCGCGGATCGAATCGAGGCGGCCGACGAGCATCACCCAGCGGTCGATGCCCAGCGCGATCCCGCCGTGGGGCGGGGCGCCGCTGCGCAGCGCGTCGAGCAGGAAGCCGAAGCGCTCGCGGGCCAGCTCCGGCGTGATGCCCAGCAGCGAGAAGACCTTCTCCTGCGTGGCCCCGTCGTGGATCCGGATCGTGCCGCCGCCCGCCTCGGACCCGTTGATCACCAGGTCGTAGGCCTGGGCCCGGCAGCGGGCCGGGTCGGTGGCGAGGAACTCGCGGTCGGCGGCACGCGGCGCCGTGAAGGGATGGTGCATCGAGGCCCAGCCCCCGCTCTCCTCGTCGCGGGCGAACATCGGGAAATCGACCACCCAGGAGAAGTGCATGGCGGCGGGGTCGTAGAGGCCGAGCTGGCTTCCCAGACGCTTGCGCAGCATGTGCAGGGCCTTGCAGGTGACCTCGAAGGAGTCGGCCACCACCAGCGCCAGGTCGCCCGGCTCCGCCTGGAGCTTGGTGCGGATCGCGGCGCCGGCGGCGCCGAGGTTCTTGGCGACCGGGCCGGTCCACTGCCCGTCGGCCTCGAGCTTGAGCCACACCAGGCCCTTCGCCCCCGCCTCGACGGCCACGGCGGTGAGGTCGTCGAGCTCCTTGCGCGAGAACCGCGCCGCCCCGCCCGGCACGCGGATCCCGCGCACGCGCCCCCCCGCCTCGAGGGCGGCGGAGAAGACGCGGAATCCGCTCGTCGCCGCCTCGGCGCCCAGATCGACCAGCTCCAGCCCGTAGCGCAGGTCGGGGGCGTCGTGACCGAAGCGCTCCATGCATTCGTCCCAGCCGAGGCGCGGCAGCGGCAGCGGCACCTCGAGCCCGAGGATCTCGCGCGCCGATCGCTGCACCAGCCCCTCGATGACCCCCATCACGTCGTCGGAAGTGACGAACGACATCTCGACGTCGAGCTGCGTGAACTCCGGCTGCCGGTCGGCGCGGAGATCCTCGTCGCGGAAGCACTTCGCCACCTGCACGTACCGGTCGAAGCCGGCCATCATCAGGAGCTGCTTGTAGAGCTGCGGCGACTGCGGCAGGGCGAAGAAGGAGCCGTGGTCGAGGCGGCTGGGCACGAGATAGTCGCGCGCCCCCTCGGGGGTGCTGCGGCCGAGCATCGGCGTCTCCACGTCGACGAATCCCAGCTCGTCGAAGTGGTCGCGCATGATCTTCACGATCCGGTGGCGGAGGAGGAGGTTGTGCTGCATCGCCGGGCGGCGCAGGTCGAGCCAGCGGTGGGCGAGGCGCACCTCCTCGCCGGGGAGCTCGACGGCGCCGGGCTGGAAGACGGGCGTCTCGGCCTCGTTGAGGATCTCGAGCTCACGGCAGACGACCTCGATCGCCCCGGTGGGGAGCTTGGGATTGGTCGTCCCCTCGGGGCGCGCCCCGACCTCGCCGCGCACCAGCACCACCCACTCCGGCCGGACGGCACGGGCCGCGGCCAGCGTGGCCGCCGGGCTGTCGGGGCCGACGACCACCTGGGTCTTGCCCCAGCGGTCGCGGAGGTCGAGGAAGATCACCCCCTTGTGGTCGCGCACGCGGTCGATCCAGCCGCACAGCGCGACGGTCGCGCCGAGGTTCGTGGCCCGCAACTCGCCGCAGGTGTGGCTCCGGAGCACGCCGAGGGACCTTTCAGGTGGGGGAAGGGGACGGGGAACCGGCCGGGGGCGTCGGAGCCGCTCCGCAGCGCGCACGGCCGGTCGCGCGGCCCGACAGGATACGCGATCGGCCGCGGCGGTGGAGGGGAAGGCCCTCCCGGCCCGGTCAGGACTGGAACGCGCCGAGGACGAGGATCACCCCCGCCACGACCGCCGCCACCCCGGCGAGGATCACGCCGCCGAGGACCAGCGACGGGGCCATGCCCCCCAGGGCGCTGCCGCCGAAGACCCCCGCCAGCGACACGCCGGCGAAGAGGAGCGTGATCACGAGCGTCGCCCAGGCGAGCAGTTTCGGGAGCATGGTGTCACCTCGCGTTGCCGGGAGCCGCGCTGCCGGGGCGCGCGCCCCGCTCGGCGCCGAAGGCCAGCCGCAGCTGCGGGTCGTCGTCCCCCTCGGGCGACAGTTCGCGGTACAGCAGGCTCGGCTGGATGTCGCGGTTGTGCTGGTACTTCAGGCTCGAATACTCGGTGATGTCGCCCACGATCTGGTGGAAGAAGATCTGGCAGATCGGCACCCCGGGATAGATCTTCACCGGCTGCACCGCGAACATCTCGAGCGTCCAGTAGCCGCAGAAGCCCACGTCGCCGAAGCCGGCGGTGACGTGGACGAAGAGCCCGAGCCGGCCGATGGAGCTGCGCCCCTCGATCATGGGGACGAGGTTGTGCGTCTCGGTGCGCTCGACGGTGCGGCCCAGGTAGAGCTGGTTGGGGGTGAGCACGAGGCCTTCGGCCGGGATCGAGACCCGCTCCACGCGGTTGCTCTTCCGCATGTCGAGCACCACCTCCTCGTAGACGAGCAGCTCGTCGTGGAGGGAGAGGTTGTAGCTGTTGGGATTGAGCTTCGACTCGTCGAACGGGTCGATGTGGACGTTGCGGCCGAGCTGCTTCCGGATCTCGTGGCCCGAGAGGATCATGGGGGGCTCCCGTGCGGCGTTCGACCGGGCTGTGAGCGGGACGGGGGCGATTGTACGCGGCGGCGCCGGAGAGTCCCATGGGCGGCGCGGCCGGCCGACGCGGGGCGGCGTGGCGCGGCGGGCTTTTTCCGCACGCCGACGCGGGCGCACAGATCCGCCAGGCCGCAGCCCTCGCAGCGCGGGCGGCGGGCCAGGCAGACCAGCCGGCCGTGGTCGATGAGGCGATGGCTGAAGGGGATCCAGTGTTCGCGGGGGATGGCCCGCACGAGGTCGCGCTCCGCCCCGACGGCGTCGTCGCGGCGGGTCAGCCCCAGCCTCCGGGAGATCCTCCCCACGTGGGTGTCCACCACCACCCCCTCGGCCCGGCCGAAGGCCACCCCGAGGACGACGTTGGCCGTCTTCCGCCCCACGCCGGGGAGGCGCACGAGCTCCTCGAGCGACTCCGGCACCGCGCCCCCGTGCCGTGCCACGAGCGCCCTGGCGCAGCCCAGGATGTTCTTCGCCTTGGCGCGGAAGAAGCCGGTCGTGCGGACGACCTCCTCGAGGTCGGCGGGGGGGGCGGCGGCGAGGGCCGCGGCCGAGGGCCAGCGGCGGAACAACTCCGGGGTGACGAGGTTCACCCTGCGGTCGGTGCACTGGGCCGAGAGGATCGTCGCCACGAGCAGTTCGAGCGGCGAGCGGAAATCGAGCGAACAGCGCGAGGCGGGATGGAGCTCGGCGAGCCTCTCGGCGACGGCCCGCCCCCGCTCGGAGCCGCCGGACCGCGGTGCCGCGGCGGTGCGGCGCGGGGTGCGGCGCCGCCGGGGGGCGTCGCTGCTACCATTCCCGGGCTTTTCCGCTCCCCCCCGGGCCGACCGCCCGCGCTCCCCGGCCGCCCGGCGCCGGCCGGGGCCGGAGGAAGCCCCCCCCAGGGTGTCGCCCATGGATCCGTCCTCCGCCTACGACCCGCTCTACCTCGAGGGCATCCGGCACTTCAACGCCTGCGACTATTACGAGAGCCACGAGTCGTGGGAGGAGCTGTGGACGGAATACCGCGGCGAGGCGCGGAAGTTCTACCAGGGGCTCATCCAGGCGGCGGTGGCACTCTATCATTTCGGCAACGGCAACGTGCGCGGGGCCCGCAAGCTCCACGGCAGCGTCCACGGCTACCTCGATCCCTACCTCCCCCGCTATCTCGGCCTCGACCTGGAGAAGTTCCTCCGCGAATTCGATCGCTGCCTGGCGGAGGTCGTGGCGAGCACGGACGACCGCCCCGTCGCGGAGCTCGATCCGGACCTGCTCCCCGAGATCCACCTCGATCCCCCTCCCGATGCCCCGGCCGCCTGACGGCGCTGGTCATGGCCGACGAACCACTCGCCTTCGAATCGGGACAATTCCAGGGACTGGCACGGGTCTTCCCGCTGCCGGGGCTGGTGATGTTCCCCCACGTCATGCAGGCCCTGCACATCTTCGAGCCGCGCTACAAGGCGCTCCTCGAGGACGCCCTCGCCTCCGACCGCCTGATCACGATGGCGACCTACGCGCAGGTCCCCGGCGAGGTCGATCCGACGCGTCCCCCGCTCGAGCCGATCGCCTGCCTGTGCCGCGTGGCGACCCACCAGCGCACCGCCGAGGGCACCTACAACGTCCTCCTGCTGGGGGTGCGCCGGCTGCGGCTGGGCAACGAGATGCCCGCCGTGCGGCCGTTCCGGGTGTTCGAGGCGGAGATCCTCGAGGACGAGGAGCCGGACTATCCCGAGGAGGCCTCGGCCACCCTGCAGCACGACCTCCTGGCCGCCTTCCGGCGCACCCTCCCCGACATCCCCCAGGCCCAGGAACAGCTCGACCAACTCCTCGGCTCGGACGTCTCCCTGGGGATGCTCGCCGACATCGTCGCCTATTCGATCGACCTCGAGCCGCGGTGGAAACTGCTCCTCCTGGCCGAGCCAAGCGTCGTCCGGCGGACGCGGCTGCTCGTCGAGGCGCTGGTGGCCCGTTCCCGCCGCCAGCCGCGCCCCTTCCCGCCCCCCTTCAGCCGCAACTGACCCCGGCGGGCGGCTCCGCGCCGGGGGGTGGTACACTCGTGGCGATGCATCTCCCCCACTCCACCTCCCCGGGCTGCGGAGACGACGACCCCGGGCCGGCCCCCTCCCACGGCCCGGTGGACCACGCGCGCATCGAGCGGGCCGTGCGGGAGATCCTCCTGGCGGTCGGCGAGGATCCCGACCGCGAGGGGCTGCTGCAGACCCCCGCCCGCGTGGCGCGGATGTACGCCGAGTTGTTCGCCGGCCTTCGGCAGGATCCGCGCGACCATCTCCAGGCGGCGTTCGCGGAGAAGTACGACGAGGTCGTGCTGGTGCGCGACATCGCCTTCAGCAGCGTCTGCGAGCACCACCTGCTCCCCTTCACCGGCCGGGCCCACGTGGCCTACATCCCCGACGGCCGGGTGCTCGGCCTGAGCAAGCTGGCCCGGATCGTGGACGTGGTGGCGCGGCGGCCGCAGGTCCAGGAGCGGCTCACCGAGCAGGTGGCCGACCTGCTCGTCGCCGACCTGGGGGCGAAGGGGGTGGCGGTGGTGGTCGAGGCGGCGCACAGCTGCATGTCGATCCGCGGCGTGCGCAAGCCGGGGAGCGAGTGCGTCACCTCGGCGATGAAGGGCCTGTTCCGGACCAACGTCTCGAGCCGGGCCGAGGTGCTCGCGCTGATCTACGGTCGCCGTTCTCCCTGACGCCGTCGATCCGCCATGCAGCTTCTCGTCGACTTTCTCTGCCGCTTCGGTTTCGGCCTGGCGCTGGGGCTCGTGCTGACGCCCGCCACGCTCGTGCCCCCGGGCTTCTTCCGCGTCAACTGCCTCGTGATCATGGGGCTCGCGACGCTCGCGGCGCTCGCGGCGCCCGGCACGGGGCCGGCGGCGGGCTGGATCCTCGCCGCGGCGGCGGCCGTGGTGGCCTGGATGGGGAGCGTGGCCTGGCTGGCGGGGCGGGTGCGCGTCGGGCAGGCGGCCTGCCTCGCGGTGGCGGTGGCGCTGGCCGCGGCCACCTGGGTCGCCGCGCCGACCGGCGCCGACGCGGCCCCGGCCCGGCTCCTGTCCGGGGCGGTGGTGGGCCTGGCGGTGCACGCGATGCTCCTGGGGCACTGGTACCTCAACGCCCCCGGGATGCGCGTCGAGGCGCTGGTGCGGATGATCGACGCGGCCCTCGTGGCCTGGGGCCTGGCGCTCGTGCTGGCCGCCGGCGGCCTGGTGGCGACCGGCTGGCCGGCGGCGGACGGGTCCAAGACGGCCCTGGCGCTCGAGAGCCTGCGCTGGCTGGCGGGGCTCGTCGGCCTGCCGGTGCTCCTCTGGATGAGCCGCGAGACGCTCCGCATCCCCAACACCCAAAGCGCCACCGGTATCCTCTACGTGGCCTGTCTGGCGGCGATCGTCGGCGAGTTGGCCGGCCAGTTGCTCGCCGCAGGCGCCTGACGTCCCCTTTGCGCGTGCCGCATGCAGATCGCCTACGCCTGCCCCTCCTGTGACGCTCCGGTGCGCCTCGACGACGTCGAGTCGCTCGCGGTGCTGTGCTGCGGACGGTGCGGCACGGCGCTCGAGGTGCCTCCCGACGGCTTCACGGCCGCCGAAGGCGGCCCCCGGCGTCTGGCCCGGTGCCTCGTCTGCCCCAGCACCGACCTCTTCCTGCGCAAGGACTTCCCCCAGCGGCTCGGCGTGGGAATCGTCGTCGTCGGCTTCGTGGCCAGCTGCGTGGCCTGGGGGATGCGCGAGCTGGTGGCCACGTTCGCGATCCTCTTCGCCACGGCGCTGGTGGACCTCGTGCTCTACCTGCTCGTGCCCGACTGCGTCGCCTGCTACCGCTGCCAGACCCGCTACCGCGGCGCGGGCACCGAGGGATTCGCCCCCTTCGATCTCGAGACCCACGAGCGGCACCGCCAGCAGGCGGCCCGGGTGCGCGAGCTCGCGGCCCGCCGCGGCACGGGCGGCTGACGGAAGGCCCCCGACCCCCGACGGATCCCCAGGCATGGATCAGGAGCGCCAGCGGATCGCGGAGGACCTGCGCGGCGTCGTGGGGGGCGAGGTGCTGTGCGACGACGCCGCGCGCGCCCTGTACGCCACCGACGGCAGCCTGTTCGAGGTCTGGCCGCTGGCGGTCGTCCGGCCGCGCGCCGTCGACGACGTGGCCGCCACGGTCCGCTGGGCCGCCGAACGCGGCGTGGCGGTGCACGCCCGCGGCGCCGGATCGAGCCTCACCGGCGACGCCCTCGGCCCCGGGGTGGTGATCGACTGCGCCCGGTTCCTGCGCCGCGTCGTCGCCTCCACCGCCGACACCGTGCGCGTCCAGCCGGGCGTCGTCGCCTCCCAGCTCGAGGATCTGCTGCGCCCCCGCGGGCGCTGCTTCGGGCCCGACCCGGCGGCCGCGGGGGTGACGACGATCGGCGGCATGATCGGCCGCAACACCTCCGGAAGCCGGTTCCTCCGCCACGGCGCCGTCCGCGACCGCCTCCTCGCCGCGCAGGTGGTGCTCGCCGACGGCACGGTGGCCGAGTTCGAGCCCGTGG
>CAISKG010000452.1 GCA_903885855.1 uncultured Planctomycetaceae bacterium | reverse complement strand
GCCGACGCCGAGGCGGCCGCGCGGGAGGCGGCCGCGGCGCGGCGTGAGGGGCGCGAGGAGAACGGGGCCGCCACCTTCCTGCGCGTGCGCGGCTCCCGGGCGCGGCACGCCGCGGCCCTCGCCGACCTGGGGCAGTTCCACGCCGATGGCACCCCCCGGTCGCTCGCCATGGGCGTGCTCGACCGCCCGCGGCCGGTCGACAGCGCGCTGTTGGAGCGGGGCGAGGTGGACCGCCCCGGGGAGGTCGTGCCGCGCGGCCTCGTGGAGGTGCTCCGCGCACCCGACGATCCGGCTTCGATCGCGTCGGGGAGCGGCCGGCTCGAACTGGCCCGCTGGATCGCGTCGCCCCGCAATCCGCTGGCGGCGCGGGTGATGGTCAACCGCGTGTGGCTCAAGCTGATGGGGGAGGGGCTCGTCGGCACGCCCGACAATTTCGGCGCCTCGGGCATGGCTCCGAGCCACCCGGAGCTCCTCGACCACCTCGCCGTGGCCTTCGTGGAGGACGGCTGGTCGGTGAAGGGGTTGATCCGCCGGATCACGACCAGCCGCGCGTACCGGCTCGCGTCGCTGCACGACGCGGCCAACCACGCGGTCGATCCCGACAACCGGCTGCGCTGGCGGATGGACCAGCGCCGGCTCGACGCCGAGGCGATCCGCGACGCGATGCTGTTCGTGGCCGGGAGGCTCGACCTCTCCCCGGTGCCCGGGTCGCCGGCGGCGCGGGTCCGCGAGGACCGGGAGGGGATGGCCCGGCTCGTGGCCGAGTCGCGCGGGCGGCCGGCGGAGTGCCGGTCGATCTACCTGCCGATCGTGCGCGACCAGGTGCCGGAGTTCCTCGCGGTCTTCGATTTTCCCGACGCCTCGCTCGTGAGCGGGCGCCGCGACGTGACCAACGTCCCGGCCCAGGGGCTCTTCCTGCTCAACCACCCGGAGCCGGTGGCACTGGCGCGGGCGTTCGCCGAGCGCGTGGCGGCGCTGCCCGGCACGCCGGCGGAGCGTCATGCCATGGCCTTCGAGCGGGCGCTCTCGCGGCGCCCGACCGCCGCCGAGATCGCCGCCATCGACGGCTTCCTCTCGGCGTTTCCCGACGCGTCGGCGGCTGACGGCCATGCCGAGGGGCTGGCGCTGGTGGCCTATTGCCAGGCCCTGTTCGCGACCGCGGAGTTCCGCCATGCCAACTGACGCAGCACCCCCGATGCGGGCCGATCACGCCGCCGCCGCACCACGCCGCGCGTTCCTGCGCGACTCCGCCAACGGCTTCGGCCTCCTGGCTTTCGCGGCGCTGGCCTCCGAGGGGCGGGCGGAGCCCGCCGGGGAGGGGGCGCTCGCCGCCAAGCCGCCGCATTTCCCCCCCCGGGCGAAGCGCGTGATCTTCCTCTGCATGCAGGGGGGCCCGTCGCACGTCGACACCTTCGACCACAAGCCGCTGCTCGCCGCCCACGCCGGCCGGGCCGCGCCTCCCGGCGCGGGGCGTGCCGGCCGCGGCGCGCTTTTGGCTCCGCGTGCCCCCTTCCGCCAGCGCGGCGCCAGCGGCCTGTGGATCTCGAGCCTCTTCGACGAGGTGGCGGCGCACGCCGACGCGCTGTGCGTGATCCGTTCGATGGCCACCGACCTGCCGGCCCACCCGCAGGCCTTCGCCCAGTTGCACACGGGGGCCACGCAGTTCATCCGGCCTTCGCTGGGCGCTTGGACGCTCTACGGCCTGGGCACGGAGAACCGGAACCTTCCCGGATTCATCGTCATCAACCCGCCGGTCGCCGCCGCGCGGACCTTCGGCAGCGCCTTCCTGCCGGCCGTCTACCAGGGGACGAGGGTGGGCGGACCACTCCAGCGGCGTCCGGCGCCGCGCCGCGCCGACGCCACGGCCCCCGGCGTGCCCAACATCGCCGGCCGGCTCCTCGATCGCGACGCCCAGCGGATCCAGCTCGATCTCGTGCAGCGGCTCAACGCGGCCCGCCTCGATCTCGACGGCGGCGCGAGCCCGGCGACCGAGGGGGTGATCGAGTCGTACGAGCTCGCGTTTCGGATGCAGGACGAGGTGCCGAAGGTCATGGACATCGCCGGGGAGAGCCGGGCCACGCTCGAGCGCTACGGCGTCGATGGCGACGCCACCGACGCCTTCGGCCGGCAGTGCCTCATGGCCCGGCGGCTGGTGGAGGCGGGGGTGCGCTTCGTGCAGGTGACGCACGGCAACTGGGACCACCACTTCAACCTCGGCGCGGCGCTGGGGAACACCTGCCGGCAGGTCGACCGGCCGATCGCCGGGCTGCTCGGCGACCTCGCCGACCGTGGCCTGCTCGGCGACACGCTCGTGATCTGGGGGGGGGAGTTCGGCCGCACCCCGCACAGCCAGGGGGCCGACGGCCGCGACCACAATCACCGGGGCTTCACCCTCTGGATGGCCGGCGGCGGCGTCAGAGGGGGGATGGCCCACGGCGCGACCGACGACTACGGCTACGAGGCCGTCGACAAGCGCATGCACGTCCATGATTGGCATGCCACGCTCCTCCACCTCCTCGGCCTCGATCACGAGCGGCTCACCTTCCGCTACGCCGGCCGCGACTTCCGCCTCACCGACGTCCACGGCACCGTGGCCCGCGAGATCATCGCCTGACGCTCCGACCCACCCGTTCCGCCCCGCCCGCCCGCGCCTCCGGAGGTTCTCCATGACCCGTGCCATTCGCTCGCTGCCGATCGTGATCCTCGCGCTGGCCCTCCCGCGGGCGGCTGCCGGGCAGGCTCCGCCGGATGGCTCCCCGGCCGAGATGGCGAGGCGGGCCGACACCGACGGCGACGGCTCGGTGAGCCGGGAGGAATTCATCCGGGCCCGGACCGCGATGCTGGAGCAGGGCTTCGCCCGGATGGACGCCGACGGCGACGGCAGGCTCGACCTGAAGGAGATCGAGGCCGGCGCGGAGCAGATGCGGGCCATGCTCGCGGGGGGCCGGGGAGGATTCCGCCGCCCCGAGGGGGCACGGCCGTCGCCGGAAGGCGCCGGGCGCCCGCGCCGGCCCGATGGCGGCGTGCCGTCACCCGACGGCACGCGACCGTCGCGTCGCGGGAGCGAGCGGCCGCAGCCGGCCGGCGGTCCCTTTGGCGCGGAGGCCTTCGACCGGCTCGACCGGGACGGCGACGGAACGCTCTCGCGCGCGGAATTCGACGAGGGCATGCGCCGGATGCGGGAGTTCATGGGGCGCGGCGGGGCGGGCCCCGCCGGTCCGGGCGCCCCCGGCCGGCCCGACCGCGGCGGCCGCGGTCCCGACGGCGGCTTCCGCCGTCCCCCGCAAACACCGGCCGCGGGCGGGGATGTTCCGCCGCCATCCGACGGAGGGTGAATCCCCATCCGCCCGCCCCGTCGCGCTCCTGGCCGCTGCCGTGGGCATCGTCGCAGTGTCCATTCCCATGGCGGGCCGTACCGACATGGCCGACGCTCCGACGCCGTGTTCGAATGCTCCGTGCCCGCCGCCCACGTCCGCCCCCGGGCCCCTCGAGGATCCTCCGATGCCAGCCCGATCCCTGCCGCCGCGCCGGCCCGCCCTTGCCGCCCTCGCGCTCGCGCTCGCGATGCTCGGGGCGCCGCCCCCGGCCGCGGCCCGGCAGCCCGAGCCCGATCGCGCCGACCGCGGCCTGCCCTGGGTGACCGAGGACGCGGGGGTTCCCAGGGTCGCCTTCCGCACCTTCGAGAGCGAGGCCGCCGGCGGGCCGGTGAGCTACCACGTCTACGCGCCGCCGGCCTACGACGAGCCTTCCGCGCGCCTGCCGGTGCTCTACTGGCTCCACGGCACGCTCGGCGGCATCGACGGGATCCGCCCCCTCACCGCCCACTTCGACGCCGCCATGCGCGCGGGGCGGATGCCGCCGATGCTCGTGGTCTTCGTCAACGGCCTGCCACGCCGGCTGTGGGCCGACTCGAAAGGGGGCGCCGCGCCGGTGGAGACGGTGTTCATCCGCGAACTGATCCCGGAGATCGATCGGTCGTTCCGCACCGTGGCCGCGCGCGAGGGACGCGTCCTCGAGGGCTTCAGCATGGGGGGCTACGGCGCCGCCCGCCTGGGCTTCGCCCATCCCGATCGCTTCGCCGGGATCTCGATCCTCGCCGGGGGGCCGCTCGACCTCGATCTCGACGGCCCGCGCGCCCGGCGCAACCCGCGCCTGCGCGACTTCATCCTCCGCGAGGTCTGCGGCGGCGAGATCGACTACTTCCGCGAGATCAGCCCCGTGACGCTCGCCGGGACGGCGGCCAAGGCGCTCGGCGAACGGGGCACGGTGATCCGCCAGGCGGTCGGCACGCGCGACGACACGCGCGGGCTGAACCAGGCCTTCCACGAGCGCCTCCTCGAGGTGGGGATCGCGCACGCCTACCACGAGGTGCCCGACGCCGGCCACGACGCCCGGGCCGTGCTGACGGCGCTCTCGGCCACCGACCCCGACTTCTACCGCCGGGCGCTCGGCTCCCCGGCGGCCGCAGCCCCCGGCGACGGCGCCGCGGACGGAGCGGTGGATCCCCCGGCCGACCGCGGCGCTGCGGGGGGGCGGGGCTCGCGTATGATGCCCCGGCCCTGACGCCTTCCGGTCCGAGAGCCACGCATGGAGCCGTCGCTCGACATCTCGCTCGACCGGGCCGAGCGCCTCGACGCCGCCGATCCGCTGTCGGCGCTGCGCGACGAGTTCGAGCTGCCGCGCGGTCCGGCCGGCGCGCCTGTCACCTACCTCTGCGGCAACTCGCTCGGCCCGCTGCCGCGGGCGGCGCGGCGGATGATCGAGGAGGAGCTCGACGACTGGGGCCGGCTCGCGGTGGAGGGGCACTTCCACGCGCGGCGGCCATGGGTGCGCTACGAGGAGCAGTTCCGCGAGTCGGGCGCGCGGCTGGTGGGGGCGTTGCCCGGTGAGGTCGTGATGATGAACACCCTCACGGTCAACCTCCACCTGATGCTGACGACCTTCTGGCGGCCGGCCGGGCGCCGGACGCGGATCCTGATGGAGCGTGGCGCGTTCCCGAGCGACACGCACGCGGTCCGCAGCCACGTGGCGGCGCGCGGCCTCGATCCTGCCCGGGAGATCATCGAGATCGGTCCGCGGCCCGGGGAGGTGCTCATCGCAGCGGACGACCTGCTCGCGGGCATCGCCGCGGCGGGCGAGAGCCTGGCGCTGGTGCTCCTCGGCGGCGTGCACTACGCCACCGGCCAGGCCTTCGACATTCCGGCCATCACCGCCGCCGCGCACGCGCAGGGAGCCGTGGCCGGGTGGGATCTGGCCCACTGGGTCGGGAACCTGCCGGCGAGGCTCCACGACTGGGACGTCGATTTCGCCTGTTGGTGCTCCTACAAGTACTTGAACGGGGGTCCGGGGGCGCTCGGGGGGGTCTTCGTCCACGAGCGCCACGGCCAGCGCACCGACCTGCCGCGCCTCGCCGGCTGGTGGGGGGTGGACGTGGCGAGCCGGTTCGCGATGCGGCCGGAGTTCGTGCCCCGGCCCGGTGCGGAGGGCTGGGTCTGTTCGACTCCCCCGGTGATGGCCCTCGCGCCGCTGCTGGCGAGCCTGCAGATCTTCGACCGGGTCGGCATGGAGGCGCTCTCCGCCAGGTCGCGGGCCCTCACCGGCTATCTCCGCGCCGCGATCGCCGCCCGGGCGCCGGCCGGCTGCCGCGTGATCACGCCGGAGGCCCCCGGCACGCACGGCGCGCAGCTGAGCCTCGCCTTCGACGACGACGCGCGGCAGTGGCACGCCCGGTTCCGGCGGCGGGGCGTGGTGTGCGACTTCCGGGAGCCGAACATCGTCCGCCTCGCCCCCGCGCCGCTCTACAACGGGTATCGCGACGCCTGGGCCGCGGCCGAGGTCCTCTCGGCCGTCGAGCCGGCCGCCGAGCCGTCCGCCGCGGGCCCCGGGGGCGAGCGCGGATGACCGCCCGGCTGTACGACATCTCGCCCCCCATCTCGCCCCGGGTCGCCGTGTTTCCGGGCGACACGCCGTTTTCCCGCCGGGCGGCGCTCGACATCGCGCGGGGCGATCGGATCTCGCTGTCGGCCATGACCGCCACCCTCCACCTCGGCGCCCATGCCGACGCGCCGGCCCACTACCACCGCGAGGGGGCGACGATCGACCGCCAGCCGCTCGATCTCTACGTCGGCCCGTGCCATCTCCTCCGGGTGGCCCCCGCGCGCGGCCGGCCGGTGGCCGTGGGCGATCTCGACGGTCGCCTGCCGGAGGGCACGGAGCGGATCGTCATCGCCACCGGCACCTTCCCCGACCCCGACCGCTGGTCCGCCGACTTCTCCGCGCTGCATCCCGCGCTCGTCGACTGGCTCGGCGACCGGGGGGTGCGCCTGGTGGTGATCGACGTGCCGAGCGTGGATCCCGCCGACAGCAAGGATCTCCTTGCCCACGCCGCCTGCTTCCGCCGCGGCATGGCGATCATCGAGGGGGTGGTGCTCGACGGGGTGCCCGAGGGGCGCTACGAACTGATCGCCCTGCCGCTGCGGATCGAGGGGGGCGACGCCAGCCCCGTGCGGGCCGTGCTCCGCCCGCTCGCCTGACGCGGGGGCGGCCGCCGACGCTCTTCGCGCTGGCATCGGCGAGTGCCGGGGAGGGGCGGTTTCCCGCCGCGGCGGCGGCGGGTAGGATCGCCTCTCATGGCAGGCAACGCTCGCGACGGCTGGGGCTCCCGGATCGGCGTCATCCTCGCCGTGGCGGGGAGCGCCGTCGGTCTCGGCAATTTCATCCGCTTCCCGGGGCAGGTCGCCCAGTTCGGCGGCGGCGCGTTCATGATCGCCTACGCGATCTCCTTCATCGTCATCGGCCTGCCGATCGGCTGGGCCGAGTGGGCGATGGGCCGCTACGCCGGGCAGCGCGGCTTCAATTCCGCCGCCGGCGTCTACCACTGCCTCATGCGCTGGCGCGGCAGCAAGTATCTCGGGGTCCTGGGGGCCATGATCCCGCTCGTCATCTTCATGTATTACGTGGTGATCGAGGCCTGGACGCTCGGCTACACCGTCCGCTTCCTGCGCGCCATCCTCGATCCCGCGCTGCGCTTCGCCGACGTGAAGGCCTCGCAGGATTACTTCGCCTCGTTCGTCGGCGTGGGGGCCGACGGGGCGGCGCTGCGGCCGAGCCTCGACGCGCTGCTCCCCTGGCTCGTGATCGTGTTCCTGCTGAACCTCGTCTTCATCTACCGGGGGATCTCCAAGGGCATCGAGATGGCCTGCCGCGTGGGGATGCCGGTGCTCGTGGTGCTCGCGATCCTCGTCCTGGCGCGCGTCCTCACCCTCGGCACCCCCGATCCGGCCCGGCCCGACCGCAACGTCTCCACCGGCCTGGGCTACATGTGGAATCCGGGCAAGACGGTCGTGGTGGGGGGCGACGGGAAGGTGCTCGAGGAGGTGGTGGACGCCGATCGGGGGCGGCAGCGCGAGCGCGCCCGGACGATCGCGGCCGCGACGCCCGGGGCGCGGGTGGTGGAGCGGACGGTGCTCGAGCAGCTCGCCGACCCCGATCTGTGGCTCGCCGCCGCCGGGCAGATCTTCTTTTCGCTCTCGGTGGGCTTCGGGGTGATTCTCGTCTACGCCAGCTACATGGGGCCGCGCGACGACCTCGTGCTCTCCGGCCTCACCGCCAGCGCCACCAACGAGTTCTGCGAGGTGGCCCTCGGTGGCCTGATCACCCTCCCGGCGGCGGTCGCCTTCCTCGGCGTGGCCGGTGTCGCCGGCGCCGGCACCTTCGGCCTCGGGTTCAACGTCCTGCCGCTGGTGTTCAGCGAGATGCCGCTGGGCAGCCTGTGCGGCGCCGCCTTCTTCTTCGTGCTGTTCCTGGCCGCGATCACCAGCTCGCTCTCGATGCTCCAGCCCGGGATCGCGCTGTTGGAGGAGTCGCTGGGGATCAGTCGCAAGGGCTCCGTCGGCCTGCTCGGCACGCTCGGGGCGCTGGGCACCGGCTTCGTGGCCTGGTTCAGCAAGGATCTCAAGGCCCTCGACACGCTCGACTTCTGGGTGGGCACGTTCCTGATCTTCGTGCTGGCCACGGTGCAGATCATCCTCTTCGGCTGGGTGTTCGGCATCGAGCGCGGCTGGAAGGAGCTGCACGCGGGCGCCGCCCTCCGCCTGCCAGGGTGGTTCAAGCCGGTGTTCCTCTGGGTGTGCCCGGCGTTCCTCCTGGCGATCTTCACGCTCTGGGTGGCCCGGAACGTGTTCGGTTGGGATCCGGCCGGCGGCGCCTCGCGCGGCAGTCCCTACACGCGGGCGCTGTTCGTCGACGGCGATCCCGTGGCGTGGATGAGCGTGGGGCTGGTGGCGGTGGTGTCGCTCGGGCTGGCGGCCACGATCGGCGGCTCGCGGCGCTACCGCGACGACGTGCATTCCGAGGGCGGGTGAGCCATGCAACCAGCCGGCCTGGCGGTGATGATCCTGTCGGTGGGCACCGTGACGGCGCTCTTCGCGTGGTGCGTGTGGAAGGTGCTCTCCGAGCCCGCCGCGGAGGCCGAGCACCTGCACGGCACCGAACTGCACACCCCCGACATGGACCGCGGGTGACCCGCCGGGGCGATCGTGGGCCCGCGGGCGCTCAGGCGTGGGCGAGCCTGCGGAACACCCCCATCGTCTGTGTCGGGTGGCCGAAGTCGGGATCGATCGCGAGCGCGTAGCCCGCCGCCCGGGCGAGCTCCTCCATCATCGGCACGCCGTAGTGGAAGGGATCGTGGTCGGGGCGCGTGGCGAACTGCCGCCCCCACTTGTCGCGCGGGAAGGGCTGCCGCCAGTCGTGGTCCTCGGGGATCGCGAAGAAGGTGGAGTAGTACACGCCGCCGGGGCGGAGCTTCCCCGCCACCGACTCCAGGCAGCGGCGGACCGATTCCGCGCCGAGATGGCTGAAGAGCGAGTTGGAGAAGGCGACGTCGATGCTGTGGTCGTCGACGCCGTCGAGGCTGAAGTCGTCGCTGCACAACAGCGTGCAGCGGTCGGCGGCCACGCCGAGGCGCTCGAGCACCTGCCGGCCGAGGGCCAGGGTGCGGGGGTTGATGTCCTGGCCGTAGTACCAGCCCTCGGTGAGGTGGGGGATGAGGCGCGAGCCCAGCCGCAGCGGGCCGCAGCCCATGTCGAGCACGCGTGCCGTCGGCGCGAGGCCGCGGCGGAGGAGGAAGTCGAATTGCATCGCCTGGTGCCGGGCCCACTCCGGCACGTCGTCCAGGCGGATCGTGCCGTCGGCCACCCACGACAGGAAGACCGTCTCTCGGTAGGCGTTTTCGTCCATGGCAGTCGCGGCCCGCGCGGGAGGGGATCCCCGTCCTTCCGTGACGGCATCCACCCCCGCGATCCTAGCCGCCCAGGGAAGAAGTCATCCATGACCCCACCGGCCGCGTGCCGGCCGGCGCGCCCGTGCCACGTGGGGCGCCGCTGAAAAAGGGTTTTTTTTCGGGATGTTTGCCGCCGCCCCGTCCGGCGGTCACGGCGCCGGCCGGCGCGCGACCGGCGACACCTCGTCGAGGCGAAACTCCTTGCGGCTGAGGGCCTCGTAGTGGTGGCCGATGTCGATCTGGGCCCCCTCGGTGACGCGCCGGCCCTCGGCGTCGAGCCGGGCGTTCATCGTGGCCTTCTTGCCGCTGCGGCAGATGGTCTTGATCTCGATGATGTTGTCGGCCCAGGCGAGGAGGTACGTGCTCCCCGCGAAGGGCTCGCCCCGGAAGTCGGTGCGGATCCCGTAGCAGAGCACCGGCACCCCCAGCCGGTCGCAGACCTGCGTCAGCTGGAGCACCTGCAGGGGGGCGAGGAACTGCGCCTCGTCGACGAGCACGCAGTGCACCGGCCCCGCCACCAGCGCCGCGCTCACGGCGGCGTGGAAGTCGTAGGCGGCGTCGAAGGGGGTGGCCTCGGCGGAGAGGCCGATGCGCGAGTGGATTCGCGGGGAGCCGCTGCGGTCGTCGATGGCCGGCGTGAAGAGCAGGGTGCGCATCCCCCGCTCCCGGTAGTTGTGGGCCGACTGCAGGAGCGTCGTGCTCTTGCCCGCGTTCATCGCGGAGTAATAGAAGTAGAGCTGGGCCATCGGAGGCTCCGTCGCGGCGCGGGAGGCGCGGTCCGGCGTTGGCCGCCGCCGGGGGAATTGTCAGCCGCGGGGGCCGGGGCGCACAGCCCCGCGGCGTCGCGGTCCGCCGCGTGGGGCCGGCAATTCGATTCCCTGTTCGCGGCATTGCCGTTCCACGGCGGCCGCCCAGCCCCGGTTGGCGGCGGGGCTCGCGGGGCTCGGATGGAGGATCGTGCCGATGGGCGGGCCGCCGGGGCCGAGTGCCTCCCGCGCCCGGGCCGCGGCGAAGCCGCCGATCCCGATCACGCGGCCGGGCCGGCAGAAGGCGACGAGCCGGCGCAGCGCCTCGTCGCAGATCGCGAACAGCGCCTCGCGTTCCGCCGCGGGGAGCGCGTCGGGGGTGCGGTTGCGCCCCGAGGCCTCCATGAACACCAGCGGACAGTAGTTCGCCACGAAGAACCGCCGACTGAAGGCCTCGGCCGACCCGAAGCGGTCGCGCACCCAGCCCCACAGCCGCCGGCCGCTGACCTCGCTGCGCCGGCAGGCGAAGCCCTCGATCGGCCGGGCCGGATGGATCCGCGCCGGCCGGCCGACCGGCGCCTCGATGCCGAGGAAGTCGCGCACCATCCCCACCTCGCCGAAGGGCACGCCGGTCTGGGCCATCCCGAAGGGGCCGGGATTCATGCCGAGAAACAATCCCTCGATCCCGCGTCGGGCGTAGCGCCGCAGGTAGGCCTCGTGGGGCTTGCGGGCGTAGACCAGCGGGTCGTAGGTGCAGGCGGTCGGCGGCCGGAAGGCGAGCGGCTCGAGCTCACGGGAGAGCCAGCGGGAAATCGCGACAGGCTGCATGCGGAACGACACCGTGACCTTCAGGAACGGCCCCGGGCGATGATCGCTTCGCCGGGCCGCACCGGTTGGGCCATCCTACAGGAGCCCCCCTGCCGGCCCGTGCAGGGGGGCGAAAGTGCCTTTCCGACGGTGGCGACCGCCTGCGCGGAGGTCTATGCTCACCGGACGACGGGTCGAACCGTGAACGGGAGGTAGGGCATGGTCGAGCGGCGGCAGTGCGGTGGCGGGGGATCGGTCGGGCGGCGCACGCGGCCCGGCCGGCGGCGGGCCCTGTCGCTCGAGGCGCTCGAGGCGCGGGCGATGCTGTCGGGATCGGGCTCGGGGCAGGGGTCGACCTACGCCCAGTTGCATCGCGACATCGTCATCGCCGCCGACATCTACGGCGGTGAGAAAAGCGCGCCGCGGATCCTCGCGGCGGGGTACGGATTCGAAGGCATCCAGGGGGTGCCCGGCTTCCTGACGGAGAACCAGGTCCCGCTCGCGATCGCGGCCGGCGCCGGCGTCGTCGGCGAGCTCGTGGGGCTCGACCCCGCGGCGCCGCTGCGCAACATCTCGAGTGCCGCCTCGCCGATCGGCATCCAGCAGGCCGGTTTCAGCGAAGGCACGGTCACCGAGACCTTCCTCGACGCCATGCCGATCGAGTTCAGCCACCCCGTCCTGCCGGGCACCGTGCTGCCGCAGAACTTCCGTGTCCATCTCAACAACGGCGAGGTCGTCACGCCGCTCTACGTGGCGCAGAACCCGAATTACGACTTCAACGAGCGCCAGACGATCGTCGCCTTCGGCTATTTCGGCAACCGCCTTCCCAGCGACGATCCAGCGGCCGTGCATCCGGAGTCGTTCGAGGTGGTGGCGTCGTCCACCCCCCTGCAGTTCGTCACCCCGACGGGGCTCGTCGAGGGCACCGGCCTGAGCCTGTCCAGCAGCAACCCGTACGATCCGTACAACGGTCCGACCCTCGTCGGGGCCAAGCTGAGCCGTCTCTCGTTGGCGGGCGACTATGCGCCCGTCGGGTTCCCGTTGTCGGTCGGCAATCATGGCGTCGAGTATTACGGCACCGGTCGCGATCTGTACCGCCTCCGTCTCTTCACGTCAGGGGGCTTCTCGCCCGACGGCGTGAGCGGATTCGAGCCTCAGGAGTTCGCGCGGTTCTTCCAGCTCTCGGCCGCGGGCCCGCGCGGCTCGACGGTCACGATCGGCGCGGCAGGGGTGAAATACCGGGTGGCCGGCGGCGTGCTGGAGGTCATGGGGATCGCGGACCTGGGCACCGGGCTCGCGGCCGATCCCGGGTACACCTACGCCGAGGACCACGACAATCAGTTCGACGTCATCATCCGGGCGTCGAGCCTGCAGGCGGTGCGGGCGCTGCGCACCGTGGTGCTGCCCGATCCGCGTTCAGGCACCCACAGTCCGATCTACAACCCCGGCGGCCCCGGCACCGTGCCCGTCCCCGGATATCGCTACACGCAGCCATCCCCAGGGCAGACGTTTCCGGTCGAATTCGCGCTCGCTTCCCCCGCCACGGTCAGTTGGGCGGCCCAGTCGCTGTCCGCCTACGACCAGGCGGACGATCTGGCCGTGGCCTTCCGGCTGCGGAACGCGGCGAGCGGCGAATGGCGGCTCACGAGCAGTTCCGCGACCGCGGCGAGCCTCGTGGAGTCGGGAGAGTGGCTCCTGGTCGACGTGCCGTTCGCCACCAATCCGAACGACAGCCTGGCCGTTCCCGTGACGGAGCTCAGGAGCGAGCGTCGCGGCGACAGCGTCTACACCGCGGATCCTCGGCGGATCGCCGCGCTCCAGCGCGCCGGCTACGTCGAGGTCGGCACCCCCTTCACCGCCTACGCCAAGCCGCTGACGGGCCTCGACCCGGTCTGGTCGCTGGTCTCACGGGGTGGCAAGCACGTGGTCGCGGCGTCGAAGACCGAGTTCCTGCTGTGGCACAAGGCGGGGTACCGGCCGCAGGGCGTGGCCTTCTACACCGTCCGTTTCCCGAACGCCGACGCGGCGGCGGCACCGATGGCCGCCACGCACCGGGCGGAGCGGATGCTCGTCGCCGCAGCCGCCGCGCCAGCCGCCGCGCATGGCACCGCGCATGGCACCGCGCCTGACGCCGCCGGTTCGGCGACGGGGGACGTGGCCCTCACGACGCTGCAGGACGGCGCCGATGCCCCGATCCGACGCGAGGCCGGATCGCCGCAGGTGCCGCCGGCGTCGGCCCGCGGCATGGCCGCGATCGCGAGGTTCGCGTCACGGGCGCCGTCGGCCCGTTCGGCGGGCGTGCTGCCGGTCCGGCTCGACGGGGGGCGCCTCGGCGGCATGGGCACCGACCGCTGATCGGGCATCCGCACGCGGCGCCGATGCGCCGCCGGCCCGGTGGAGGCGAGGCGGTCCGCCGTGCTCTACTACGGGCTCCGCCGGGACGATGGTCGGCGGGGCGACGTGATTCCCCCGCCGCCGCCACGGCCATCGCCGCGGCCGTGCGGGGAACTCGCGCCATGGCGATCGGTACGTTTCTTTCGGCGGCGCTGCGCCATCCGGCGGTCGTCGGTGCCATCGGCCCGTCGTCGCGGCACCTCGCCGCCGACATCGTCGGCCGCCTCGACGCGCGCCCCGGTCAGCTCGTCGTCGAGCTCGGCAGCGGCACCGGACCGATGACGCGGGCGCTGGCCGCCGTGGATCGGGCGTTTCCGCGCTTCGCGGTCGAGGCCCTTCCGGAGATGGCGGCGGCCACGCGGCGCGCGGTGCCCGGGGTCGAGGTGGTGGAGGGGAGCGCGGCCGAGCTGCCCCGTTTCCTCGCCGAGCGCGGCCTGGGGAGGATCGACCGGATCGTCAGCGGGCTCCCCTTCGCCGCCTGGCCGGAGGGCCTGCAGCGGGAGGTGCTCGACGGGATCCTCGCGGCGCTCGCGCCGGACGGCCGGATGGTGACCTTCACCTACACGACGAGCCCGTGCACGCCCGCGGGCCGTCGTTTCCGCCGCCTGCTCGAGCGCTCGTTCGCCCGCGTCACCCGGGGGGCCACGGTGTGGGCCAACCTCCCGCCGGCATTCGTCTACGTCTGCGACGGACCGCGGGGGGCCGCGTAGCCCTCGCCCGGGCTCCCGCGGACGGCCGTCTCGCGTCGCCGAAGGGATCCGCCGCCGGTCCAGCGGCGATTCCCGCACCGCGCGGCGGGGGTCGGATGGCGTATGCTGTCCGGGGCGCGGGGGGCCCGCAGCCGCCGCGCAGACGCCCTTCGCCGGTCCGGCCGACGCCGGTCGGGGCCGCTGGAGCGGCCACGGAATCGCCCCCCTGACGGTAGCCGCCGATGCTGTGGATCGCCTGGAAGATGCTCGTCGGCAATCGGGCCAAGTATCTGGGCATCGTGTTCGGGGTCGCCTTCGCCGCGCTCTTGATCGCGCAGCAATCGTCGATCTTCTGCGGCCTGATGGCCCTCACCGTCAGCCAGATCCTCGACGTCGAGGGGGCCGGAATCTGGGTCATGGATCCGAAGGTGAAGTTCGTCGACGACGTGAAGCCGATGGCCGACTCCGACGTCTACCGGGTCCGGGGCGTGCCGGGCGTGGATTGGGCGGTGCGCTTCTACAAGGGGATCGCCCGGGCGAGGCTCGAGGCGGGTGACTACGAGCAGGTGATTCTCCTCGGGCTCGACGACGCGACGCTCGTCGGCGCGCCGATCGACGTCGTCGAGGGGAGTATCGGCGACCTCCGCTCGCCGGATGCCGTGATCATGGACGTGGTCGGATACCGCAGGTTGTGGCCCGGCGAGCCCTTCGTGAAGGGCAGATCGATCGAGATGAACGACCGTCGGGCGGTGATCGTGGGGCTGGCCCGGGCCCGGAAGACGTTTCAGAGTTTTCCGGTGGTCTACTCGAGATACTCCCAGGCGGTGCGTTTCGCGCCGCCGGAGCGCAAGGTGCTGTCGTTCGTCCTCGCCGAGCCGGCGCCGGGCGGGGACCCGGCGGCGGTGGCACGCCGCATCGAGGCGCGGACGGGCCTGCAGGCGCTCACGCGGGCGGAGTTCAACCGCAAGACGATCGTCTACTACCTCGGTCACACCGGCATCCCGATGAACTTCGCGATCACCGTGGGGCTGGGATTCCTCGTCGGCACGGCCATCGCCGGCCAGACCTTCTATCTGTTCGTCGTGGAGAACATCCGGCAGTTCGGGGCGCTCAAGGCGATGGGCACCGGCAACGGCACGATCCTGCTCATGATCGTCGCCCAGGCCCTGCACGTGGGGCTGGTGGGACTCGGCGTCGGCGTCGGGCTCGCGGCGTTCTTCGGATGGAGCACCCAATCGCTCGCGAAGCTTTCCTTCTACATGCCCTGGCAGGTGCTCGCGATCACCGGCGCCGCGGTGTTCCTCATCGTGCTCCTCGCCAGCCTGCTGGCGATCCGGAGGGTGTTCGTCGTCGATCCCGCGATCGTGTTCCGGGGGTGAATCGCTTGGCCGCAGACCACAGCACGCCCCCGCCCGCCGTCCGCGTCCGCGGCGTGACGATGGATTTCGGCGCCGGCGACACCGTGACGCGCGCCCTCCGCGGGGTCGATCTCGACGTCGCCCCCGGGGAGTTGCTGATGCTGGTCGGTCCCAGCGGCTGCGGCAAGACGACGCTGGTGTCGATCGTCGCCGGCACGCTGCTGCCGACGTCGGGGGAGCTGAGCGTCCTCGGGTGCGATCTGGTGGCGATGGATCCCCGGCAACGCGTCCGGTTCCGGCGCGAGAACGTCGGCTTCATCTTCCAGTCGTACAACCTGCTCCCCGCACTGACGGCCGTGGAGAACGCCGCCGTGCCGCTGATCATCGCGGGCTGGTCGAGGCGGCGCGCCCTCCCCGTGGCCGCCGATCTGCTCGAGCGTCTCGGCCTCGGCGCGAGGCTGCGGAGCCTGCCGAGCGAGCTCTCGGGGGGGCAGCAGCAGCGTGTGGCGATCGCCAGGGCCCTCGTCCACCGGCCGCGGCTGCTGATCTGCGACGAGCCGACCAGCGCCCTCGACGCCGACAACGGCCGCGTCACGATGGAGCTCATCTCGACGATCGCCCTCGGGCCCGACCGTGCGGTGATCGTCGTGACGCATGACCAACGCGTCTACGGCTACGCCGACCGGATGGCGACGATGGAGGACGGCCGTCTGGTTTCGATCGAGGATGGCGCCCGGCGGAGATCCGCCGCGGCTGAGGAGACGTGAGCCCCCGTGAACAGGACGCCCGACGATATGCCGATCGACGCCGATGGTGACCGTCTCCGTGACGCTCCGGCGACCGCCGAGAGCCGGCACCGGCCTCCCGACCCTCGTGGGCTGACGCGGCGCCGCACCGTCGGAGACCTGCTCACGCAGATCGGCCTGCCGGCGGCGGCGCTGGCCCTGGCATCGTTCGCCGGCTGGTACGTCTGGCGCACGCGCCCCGTCGACCGGCCGGTGTCGCCGCCCCTGGCACCGTCTCGGAGCCCGTTCCGGCAGACGCTCGCCTGCGCCGGCATCGTCGAGGCGCAGTCGGAGAACATCGCGATCGGATCGCCGACGGCGGGGGTGGTGGTCGAGGTGCTCGTCGCGGTCGGGGACAAGGTCGCCGCGGGGGCACCGCTCTTCCGCCTCGACGATCGGGAACTGCGCGGCTCCCTGGCGGTGCAGCGCGCCGTGCTGGCCCAGGCGAACGCCGACCTCGTCCAGACCGACGCCGAGCCGCGTCAGGAGACGATCCCGCCGATGCTCGCCAGCGTCAAGGAGGCCAAGGCCGCCGCCGACGCCGCCGCGGACGCCTTGGGGCGGGCGGAGACGCTGTTCGCCCAGGGGGTGATCACCGAGCAGGACGTGATCGCCAAGCGCGACGCGGCGGCCTACACGTCGGCCGCCGTCGAGAAGGCCGAGGCGGAGCTCGCCCTCAAGCAGGCAGGGTCGTGGACGTACGACCGCGACGTCGCCAAGGCCGCCGCGGACCGTGCCCAGGCGGAGCTCGAGAAGGTCGAGGGCGACATCGAGCGACTCACGATCCGGTCGCTGGTGGCGGCCGAGGTGCTGCAGGTGAACATCCGGCCGGGCGAGTTCGTCGGCACGCCGCCGGGGCAGCCGCTCGTCGTGGTCGGCGACGTCGATCGCCTGCATGTGCGCGTCGACATCGACGAGTTCGAGATCGGGCGGTTCGATCCGGCCGCGCCGGCCAAGGCGATGCCCAGAGGCTCCCCGGCGCAGGTTCACACGCTCCGATTCGTGCGCGTCGAGCCGTTCGTGGTGCCGAAGAAGTCCCTCACCGGCGACAACTCCGAGCGTGTCGACACCAGGGTGTTGCAGGTGGTCTACGAATGCGAGCCGAGCGCCGACGCGACGCCCGACGGGGACCGCCGCCTGTTCGTGGGCCAGCAGGTCGACGTGTTCATCGAGTCGCGGGAGAACGTACCGGCGTCGCCCGAGGCCGCTGCGCCGTCGACCTGACGGCGTCGTCCGCGGCCGGGTGCGGTCGGGGCCGACTTGTTCCACGGGCAGCCGACTGTCCGTGGAACAAGTCATCCGTGACCTTTTCCACTCGAGGCACCCCCGAAAAAGCCCGGGGTTTTCGGGGGTGTCGGCCGCCGCATCCAGCGGCGGAGCACTGTATCCACAGCCTGCTAGCTGTCCGTGGAAAAAGTCATCCATGACCTTTTTCCACGTGTGGGCACCCTGAAAAAGCCAAGGGTTTTCACGGGTGCCTGCCGCCGCATCCGGCGGCGGATCACTTTGTCCACAGCCTGCTAGCGCACCGGGC
>CAISKG010000451.1 GCA_903885855.1 uncultured Planctomycetaceae bacterium | reverse complement strand
GGCGCGACACCTGCATGGCGATCCCTCCGGCGTGGTCGATGACCGGGGGCCCTGCCGGCACGACACCGGCCGATGGCGCCCGCCCCCCGTGATCGACGGGGAGTCTACCAGGGGGCGGCCCGGGAGCGACGCGGCGGCACCGCGCGCGCCGGACCACGCTTGCGCGACGCCGGCCGGGCGTCGATCGGGCGCCGCTCAGACGCCGCTCAGGCGCCGGGGCGACGGAAGTGGCGGTAGGCCTGGAGCACGTCGTGGAGATCCGACGAGATCCGGATCGGATCGTCGGCGAAGTCGCCGAGCCAGGTGCGGTTGCTGGCCACGGCGTCGGCCAGCAGCGGCAGCACCTCGCCGAGCGTCACCGTGACGGTGTCGGCGGCGGCGGCGTCCTGGACGATGGAGCGGGGCGTCTGGTCGATCTCGGGTCCCGTGTAGACCCGCAGTTTCCGCATGGCCATGGCGTTGCTCCCGTGCCTTGGGTTCGGATGTCGGAGGCGGGGCGGCCGTCGGTTCCACCGGCGGCGGCGTGCCGGTGTCCCGGCCAGGGCCCATGCGCCCGCACTGTCCGGTATCGGCAGGGGAGCCCGCAAAGTTGCGGCCAATCCCCCGGTCCGCCCCCCCGACCGGGAAGCTGGGGGGAACCGGTCGCCGGGGTGGCAAGCGGGGGAAACCTGGTGGGTCGTGCGGCCCCGGAAGCAGCCGCGTGGTCCGCTCCCGGCGTCAGCCGCGGGCGGATCCCTGGGCCGACTCCAGCCGGCCGCTGCGGAACGCCTCCCCCATCGCCTTGGGGACGAGCGATTCGGCGTGGAGGACGCGCGCCCGGTTCTCGGCGGTGGCCGCCTTCATCTCCTGCTCGCGGGCGATGGCGATGCTGCGCCGCTCCTCGGCCTTGGCCCGGGCGACGCGGGTGTCGGCCTCGGCCTGATCGGCCTGGAGGCGGGCGCCGATGTTCTCGCCCACCTCGATGTCGGCGATGTCGATCGACACGATCTGGAAGGCCGTCTGGGCGTCGAGGCCGCGCTGCAGCACCGCCTTGGAGATCGTGTCGGGGTGCTCCATGACGTCGAAGTGGCTCTCGGCCGAGCCGATCGAGGTGATGATCCCCTCGCCGACGCGGGCGATGATCGTCTCCTCGGTGGCGCCGCCGATGAGCTGCTGGATGTTGGTGCGCACCGTGACGCGGGCCCGGATCTTGAGCTCGACGCCGTTCTTGGCCACGGCGGAGAGGGTCGACTTCCCGCTGCCGCGGTCGGGGCAGTCGATGACCTTCGGATTGACGCTCGTCTGGACGGCGTCGAGGACGTCGCGGCCGGCCAGGTCGATGGCGCAGGCGCGGTCGAAGTCGAGGTCGATGTCGGCGCGCTGCGCGGCGATGAGGGCCCGGATGACGCGCGGCACGTCGCCGCCGGCGAGGTAGTGGGCCTCGAGCTTGCGGGCGGAGATCTCGCGGCCGAGGCCCGCCTGCGTGGCCATGATCTTCGCCTGGACGATCGTCCGGGCGTTGACCTTCCGCAGGCTCATGCCGAGCAGCTCGAGGAAGGTGACGCGCGACTTCGACCAGTAGGCCTGGAACCACAGTTGCCCGTAGTTCACGATCATCAGGAACAGCACCAGGAGCAGGAGCCCGGCGACGATGAGGATGCCGAGGATGATGGCGGGGGTCGAGAGGTTCACCACGGGGCTCCGGTGCGGGGCGAAAGTCGAGCCTCTCTAGCGTAGTTGCCCGTCGGGGCGAGGCAAAAAGCCGGTTGGCGTGGCCGCGGAGGGCCGTTTTTCCGCTGGACGATCCTACCCATCGACCGATTGCTGGATCCCCTCGGCAGGGTGCCTAGGCTTGCGGAGAGTCTCGAGAGACGTTCGTTCCCGGCACTTGGCAAGGAGGCGGGCATGCTGCTCCGACGATCGCTCATCGCTCATCGCTTGAGCAACTCGAGCCGAGGGCCATGCTCGCCGGATTGACGCCGGCGGAATATGGCGGAGCCGGGCCGGTCCTTCTCGGGCTTGTGGCCGGCCTCACCGGGCCGTCTGCCATCACTCTTTGCCCCGCGAGCCCGGTGCTCGCGATGGCAAGCGCATCCTCGCCACCGATCATGGCAGCCGGGGCCACGGGATCGATCGGCTCTTCGGCGAGCGGCGAGCTGTCGAGACTGTCTTCGGTGGGTGGCCCCGCGCCATCTGCCGACGGGGTACTGCTGCATGCCGTGACCGGCTCCGGAGGCATCCTTCCCGTCCTCTACGACGCCTCGCAGACCGGCGACTCGTCCACCGTCGTCCAGCCGTCGGTGCTGACGGAAAGCCCGCTCGCGCTTTCCGACGACGCGCCGGAAGCCCGGATCGTGCCCTTGGTTCTCCGTCCGGGAAGCGACGCCCAGCCGCAGATCGTGCTTGGAGTCTGGAACGGCGATGATCCTTCGCCGCTGATCCTTCCTGTCGCGAACCGATCAGACCCGGTTGCGGCGGCAGCCGACAAGCTCCTCGGCGAGGTGGCGGAGGAAGTGGCGAAGGGAATGAAGCACTTTACTTCGGACAACTCCGATGGAATGAATCTCGGCGGCCAATACGACTCCAGAGACGCCGGAGCCTTCGGGAAGGAGTTCGAGCGACGGGTCCACGCGAGGCTTCAGGAACTGGCCGCCAGCGGCAACAAAACCGCCGGTCAGTTCCTCGAGGGAATCTACGTCGACGGCAAAGGGCTCGTCACGCCCGGCGGAGGGCTTGGCACCACCCAAGTCGATGCGCTCTTTGTGAGGAAAGGCTACCGCCCCGAGATCGGCAAGCCCCTCGACCCAAGGCAGGTGATTGTCTACGAAATCAAGACTTCCGTGAGTGGTCGCGTGGCGAAGGATCAATTCGAGAGGCTCGCCGCTCTCTCTGACCTGCAGGTTCGGGCCATCCACTCACCGTGGCGATATGCTCAGGACGCCCGCGGATTGTTTGGAGTGGTTGAGAACCCTCGGTTTACGACGCTTGTGCGCGTGTTGCAGGCGCTGGGGGACAAGCTCCCTGCCATCATCACCGGCACGACCGTCGTGATCAGGGCGCTGTCTGCTGAAGCCCAGGAAAGGGAGAATATCTTGGAGGATCAACTGGGGGCCATTTTGCGCCGTTTAAACAGCACGTTCAATGCGAACGAGAAGCAAGAGCTTGAACTTGAAGCCTGGAAAAAGATTCAAGAAATCCTTCGGAATCGCGGCATCGATCTGGATCCGGCCGTGGAACAGAGCGTGATTCGGCAGATCCTTCTTTCCCTGTGAAGCGGCCTCTTCAGACGCCGAGACGGGAGATTCACCATGCTTGCGGCACACCCAAAAGAGCGAGGCCCTTTTGGGATTCTGATCCTGTTGGCACTCTTGCCCCTGATGCGATTGGAGGGAACGGCGATGGCCAGTGACCAGATCGATGACCGAACGGCCCGCCGGGACGCGGCTTCCCGGGCGGTGTTCGCGGCTTCCCCGCGGCGCGACGCGATCGAGTTCGTCGACCAGTGGAAGGATGATTGGAACGTCGCGCGCGTGAATCTCATCGACGCCGATCTCGGCGATGCTTTTCCGCAGATCCTCGCCGATCTGGGGGGCTTCCAGAGCTTGATGGTGTCGAGCAAGTCGCTCGAGCGACCGGAGAATCTCGCCGCCGTCTGCAAGCTCGAGGCCCTCGAGTCGCTGGTTATTGACGGAGACGGGGTCACCGACGACCTCATCCCCAAACTCCTCCCCTTGGTCAAACTCAAGCACCTGCAGCTCTGGAACGGACAACTCACCGGCAGGACCCTTGGGCGACTCGCGGCGCTACCAAAGTTGGAATCGCTCGGTCTGAGCGACGCCCCGAATTGGGCGCCGGAAGCGGCTGCCCAGGTGATCAAGATTCGGTCGCTGCGACAGTTTTGTGCCGCTCGAACGCCCCTGACCGATGCCGATGTCGGAGTGCTTGTCGAGAAGAGCGATTGGGAACATCTCGATGTGAATGGATCCTCCATCACAGACGAGAGCTTGCGTCTCATCGCCCGTCTCCCGCATCTCAAGAGTGTTCACACCTTCGGCGCCGGCATTACGTCAGTCGGTATCGAGGCCCTCTCGGCCTCGACGTCGCTCGAAAGCCTCGATCTCAGGGCGTGTCCGATGCTCGACGACGCGGCAGTCGATGCTTTAGCCAAGGTTCCTGCTCTTCGAACTGTGCATCTTTTCGACAACGACCGGGTCTCCGCGGCAGCCGTCCAAAAACTAGTCAGGATGAGGCCGGAACTCGGGGTGTATCATCCCGACATCCGTAGAGGAAAAGTGCGACTGAGCTACGGACTCGAAGCCTTCGATGAGTAGACCCTCCACTGAGGCCGCGGCGCGTCAGTAGAAGATGCCCGCCTCGACGCGGGTGCCGGCGAGGCGGTCGCGGCCTCCCGAAGAATCGCCTTATCGAGCTCGGCATCCGCTAGAAGCCGGTTCAGCCTAGCGTTCTCTTTCTCGAGGTCTTTCAGGCGCTGCGCCTGGTCCATCCGAAGGCCGCCGTACTTCTTCTAGCGGTAGTAGGTCTGCTCCGTGACGCCGATCTTCTTCGCTGCCTCGGGCACGGTCTTGCCCCGAGACAGTTCCTGTTCCGTCTCACGCAGCTTGAGGATGATCTGATCGGCCTGCTCGCGCTTTCCACGAGGCATCGATTGCCCTCCCAAGGGTTCGTCCACCCTGGATTCTCGCTCCAGAGGTGGACCCGGTTAAGGGGGGCATGTCATCCAGGGTCTGGCAATTCGGCGGCGTGATCATGACCACAAAGGGCTTTCATGAGGCTACGAGCAATGCCGGTAGAATCTACGATCAATTGACTGGGCCGCATGGCTTGCCGCTGGATGAATACCTGCGGCTTTTGAGAACGGTTGTCGGGATTACCCCGGAAATCCTCTCCAAGTAGATCCATCATCGGTGGTTAACGGCCTCTTTTCGATCGGATCAGCGAGACGTCCTAGCACGAGAGAGGGCCCCTTCCATGAAGACGGTCGAAGCGATTCTCCGGCATATCGACGAATACTTCGCGTGTGTCGTTGAACGGCCCTGGATGTATGCCGAGACCCCGAAGACTCTCGAAGCCATCGTCTTCGAGTTGGAGTCACTCCGCGGTTTCATCACCGAAGAGAGGATTCCGGGAAGTGGGTTCACCGATTATGTCAGTAGCCTCGGTTACGCTTCCGCAGTCAGCCTACTCCATGTGCCGGGCGAGCCGTCGCCACCGGCTGATAAGGAGGGATACAAGATCGTGGCTTCCGTGCTTAGAGGATATCTCCAATCGCAATCGCGACTCCTCGAGACGCCGGAGTGAGGCGGTCAACCGACATCGCAGCGTCGCGAAGACGACGAATCACATACGGCAAGGCCGCAAGGGAGAGGCTGCCGCTGCCCGGGCGGTGGTGAAACTCGAGTTCCGTTTGCTCGACGGACGCGAGGCGCTCGAGGAATAGGCCGTCCACTGAGGCCGCGGCGCGTCAGTAGACGATGCCCGCCTCGACGCGGGTGCCGGCGAGGCGCTTGCGCCCCTCGAGGAACGCGAGCTCGACCAGGAACGCCGCGCCGGCCACCGTGCCGCCGGCCGCCTCGACGAGGCGCATGCAGGCGGCCGCCGTGCCGCCGGTGGCGAGGACGTCGTCGACGACGAGGACGCGGGCGTTCGCTTTCAGGATCCCGGTGTGCATCTGCAGCGTGTCGCTGCCGTACTCGAGGTCGTACCTGTGCTCGATCGTCGCCGCCGGGAGCTTGCCGGGCTTGCGCACCGGGATCACGCCCACGCCGAGCTCGATCGCCATCGGCGTGGCGAAGAGGAAGCCGCGCGCCTCCACGGCGGCGATGGCGTCGATCGCCTCGCCGCGCCACGGCGCCGCCATCCGCCGGATCGCCTCGGCGAGCGCGGCGGGATCGGCCAGGAGCGGCGTGATGTCGCGGAACAGGATCCCCGGCTTGGGGAAGTCGGGCACCGGGCGGATGAAGGCTTCGAGATCGAGGGGCGGGGGGGTCACGCGCGGGGCTCCGGGGTGGGTGCGATCATCGTATCCGGCCGGCACCGCGGACGTGGCCGGCCCGGCCGTGCTCACGCCCCCTGCCGCAGGCGGACGTTGGCGCGCGGGACGCCGTCGAGGTCGTGGGCCAGGCCGGCGAGCGTCTCCGACTCGATCTGCCGCACCCGCTCGCGCGTCAGACCGAGGATGGCGCCGATCTCTTTGAGCGTCATCGGCTCCCCGCCGCCGAGGCCGAAGCGCAGGCGGAGGATCGTGGCGGCGCGCTCGTCGAGGAGGTCGATGCGGCGCATCACGTGGCGGAGGGTGTCCTCGTCGAGGAGCATCTCGGCCGGACACTTCATGTTCTCGTCGCGGAGGACGTCGCCGAGCGACCAGCCGCCATCGAGCTGCTCGGTCTGCGGCGCCGCCTGATGGACGTGGATCGCCTTCTTGATGATGGGCAGCTTCTTCCGCGCCAGCCCCAGGCTCCGTGCCACCTCCTCGGGGGTGGGCGTGCGGCCGAGGATGTCGAGGAGCCGCGCGGTGGCGCGGCGCCATTTGGAGAGGATCTCCACCATGTAGGCGGGGATGCGGATCGTCTTCCCGGAATTGATCAGGGCACGCTTGATCGACTGCTTGATCCAGTAGCTGGCGTAGGTGCTGAAGCGCGTGCCGACGCGCGGGTCGAAGCCCTCCACCGCGCGGAGGAGGCCGAGGTTGCCCTCCTCGATGAGGTCGGGCAGCGGCAGGCCGCGGTTGGCGTAGCCGCGGGCGATGTTCACCACCAGGCGCAGGTTCGCGCGCACCATGTGGTCGCGGGCCCGGGCGTCCCCCTTGCCGATCGCCTCCGCGAGACGCTTTTCCTCGTCGGCGGTCAGCAGCGAGGTGTCGTTGATCTCGCGGAGGTAGGTCTCGAGGGGATTCTGCACGGCCCCCGAGGAGGGCTTGCGGCGCGGGCCTGACATGGGGCTGGTGATCCTGGTTGGGGGGTGGACGGATGAGCGGATGCGATGGATTCGGGAGGAGGCCGTCCCGCCGGGAAGGTATCGACCCTTCCCCCGGGCGACTGCACAAGCGGGGGAAGGATGGCGGGCTGGAGCGGTGGTGACGGCGCCGCCGGTCGTGACGGCTCGCTCAGCCGCGCCCCAGCCGCCAGTCGATGACCGCCAATTCCGGCGCGGCGCCCAGGCGCACCGGCAGGAGCGAGGTGCCGATCCCGCGCGACACGAACATCGGTGCCGCAGCGCCCGCGTACCACCCGGCGACGTAGCGGCCGCTGCCGTACGGCGTCAGCAGACACACCCCCGCGGGGCTCACCTGCCCGCCGTGCGTGTGCCCGGAGAGGATGGCGTCGGCGGCATGGCCCGGCGGGAGACGGAGCGTGTCGCGCGTCGCCGGGCAATGGGCGAGGATCAGGTGCGCGGGGCCCGGCTCCGCCGTCCCCAGCGCCGCGACGGCGTCGGGGCTGCCGTGGCAGAGGTCGTCGAGGCCGGTGACGCGCACGTCGTGGCCGTGGAGGCGGAGCACGACGCTGCGGTCGACGAGGAGCTCGAAGCCGTGGCGCTCGTGGAGCCGGCGCAGCCGGTCGTCGGCCATGCCGGCCTTGTATTCCCAGTTGCCGAGGATCGCCAGCCGCGCGGCGGCGGCGGGGCACGCGGCGAGGAACTCCCCGAGCGGGCCGGCGCCCGCCGGCGCGTCGAGGCTGTCGCCGGTGATCGCGATCACGTCGGGGGCGAGGTCGGCCAGCGCCCCCAGCACCGCCTCCTCGCGCGCGCCGATGGCCCGCAGGTGGAGGTCGCTGACATGCGCCACGCGCACGTCGCCGCGCGCGGCCGTGGCGGGATCGGCGGGCCCGTACCCTCCGGACCCGATCACATGGCGCGAGACGTCGAGCCGGTTGGGCGTGATGACGAGGCCGTCGAGCGCGACGGCTCCGGCCCCGGCCGCGCCGCCCCCCGCCACGGCGCGGAGGACGGCTCGGCGCGAGACTCGCATGGGGAATATCCGATTCGGAAAGCGGCGGATCAGCGCCGACGCTGGACCTGCCCGCTCGGCGTCAGCTCGTCGATGATCCTGGGGATGTACTTGGCGAGAACCTCCGCCAGATCGTTGGGGTCGATCCCCTTGCTCTTGGCGATCTCGCCCAGCTCGCGGTTGCCGAAGACGTCCTCGATCTGCCGCCGCTCGATCGGCTTGTTGGGGCCGGTGCGCACCCAGGAGTCGACCTGGTCGCGGTAGCCCTTCTCCTCGAACTGCTTCACCACCTCGGGGAGCTTCTGGGCGTCGGCACCGCCGAAGATCTGCTTGAAGATCTCGCCGAGATCGTTGGGCGAGGGCATTCCCTGGGGGGGATGGGAGGGGGCCTGCGGGGCCTGCCGGGGCTGGGCCTGCGGCTGCCGGGGCTGGGGCTGCCCCTGGGCGGCGCCCTCGAGGACCTGCTTGAGAATCTCGCCGAGAATGTCCATCGCGATCGACTCCACGAATGATTCGGGCTGGAAGGGGAAGACTGCCGATTGTAGGGGGGGAATCGCCCCGCCGAAAGGATCGGGACGAGTCCCCTCGCGGCCGATGCGTGCCACGGTCGCGCCGCCCCCGTCGAATGGGGTCCGGCGGCGAGTGGACGCCTGGCCGGAGAACGATACGCTTCTCGAAGGCGGTCGAGGGTTTTCGGCCCGGCTGCCCTCCGTTTTCCCCGGTCAGGAGCCTCGGCATGGGACAGCGCCCCACCCGTCGATTCCCCGTCCTTCTCGGCATCGGTCTCCTGGCCTGCTCCGGCGGCTGCCCGGCCGGCGCCGCGGAGCGCGTCATGCTCGGCGACGCCTCCCTCACCGCCGGGATCCCCGGCACCGGCCCGATCACCGTCGAGGAGGTGGAGCGCTTCCTCGCCGACCCGAAGAACTCGGTCGAACTCTCCCCCGAATTGCCCCTGGGCCTCTCGCAGGGGACCAAGCAGATCACCGGGCTCGACACCAATCCGCTCACCCGCGCCAAGATCGAGCTCGGCCGGCAGCTGTACTTCGACCCGCGCCTCTCCGCCGACGCGACCTTGAGCTGCGCGAGCTGCCACGATCCCTCCCAGGGCTACGGCGCCAACACCCGCACCGGCCTCGGCATCCGCGGGCAGCAGGGCGGGCGCAACTCCCCGGTGTCGTTCAACCGCATCCTCTCCGGGGCGCAGTTCTGGGACGGCCGCGCCGATTCGCTCGAGGCCCAGGCCGTGGGGCCGATCGCCAACCCCATCGAGATGGGCTTCACGCACGAGGGGGTCGTGGAGCGGCTCAAGGGCATCCCCGCCTACGAGAAGCAGTTCCAGAAGGTCTTCGGCGGGGTCTCCATCGACGCGGTGGGCAAGGCGATCGCCGCCTTCGAGCGCGTGATCGTCACCGGCCCCTCCCCCTACGACTACGGCGAGCAGCTGCGCCCCTTCGCCGATCTCGACGAGGACGACATCCAGGAAGACGAGGAGCTGGCGAAGAAATACGCCGAGGCCAAGGCGGCCGCCGCCACCTACGCGATGTCGGAATCGGCCCAGCGCGGCCGCGAGATCTTCTTCTCCTCCAAGGGCAACTGCACCGCCTGCCACGTGGGGGCGAACCTCTCCGACGAGAAGTTCCACAACCTCGGCGTCGGCATGGACAAGCCCGAGCCCGACGTCGGCCGCTTCGCCGTCACCAAGGACCCCAAGGACACCGGCGCCTTCAAGACGCCGACGGTGCGGAACGTCGCCTACACCGCCCCCTACATGCACGACGGGTCGCTCGCCACGCTCGAGGAGGTGGTGGAGTGGTACGACAAGGGGGGCCACGCCAACCCGAACCTCTCCGACAAGATCAAGCCCCTCAAGCTCACCGACCAAGAGAAGGCCGACCTCGTGGCCTTCATGCGGGCCTGCACCGGCCCCACGCCGGCCGTCGAGACCGGTCGCCTCCCGGCGCAGCCCTGAGCGCGGCGCACGGCCTGCCTCCTCGGTAGGCGCGTCAGGCGGCGCGTCAGTCGGCGGCGGCCTCGCCGCCGGCCCGCGTGCCCATGGCCCGCCAGACGGCACGGTCGACGTCGTCGAAGACCGCGCGCACCGAGCCGTCCATCATCGCCACCCCCACCAGGGCCGGGTGGTGGCTCCGCGCGGTGACGGCGGCGAAGGTGCGGACGGTCGCGCTGTTGCCCTCCTGGCGCGAGTTGTAGTCGATGTCGTGCACGATCCCCGCCGCGGTGAAGGGCACGCGCGTGTTGGGCGTGAAGACGGTCGTGAAGCCGGCGTGGTGAACGCGGCCGTCGGGCCATTCGGTGTGGCCGGTGCAGTCGTTGACGGCAGGGCCCAGCTTGGCGTCGGCGGGGCTCCCCGCGGCCAATGCCGCCACCTCCGCCGGGGTGGCCGGGGGGGTGGCGGCGGGATAGGACGCGCCGGGATCGGCCGTGTTGCGCACGTAGGGGGTGAAAGCCTTCACCTCCGCCACGCAGAGCGTCTTGCTCAGGCCGTCGGCGAACATCGCCGCCTGGAAGCGCGAATTGGGGTGGAAGGAGCCGTCGCCGCCGGCGCCGGTGGCCGGGTCGTAGACGAACCACGTCCCGAAGTTGAAGCCGTAGGTGATGGGCGCGCAGAAGGGCGCGTCGTTCTTCGTGCGCAGCACGTCGTGCTTCTCGCTGGGGCAGATCGCGAAGGGAAGCCGCGTCGTGGGGACGCCGCTGGTGCTGTTGGGGGGCTGGTCCCAGGCCTTCTCCAGATCGACCTTCACGGCGGCCGACCCCTCCTCGAGGTAGGGGAGGACGCGTCCCACGATCCCCCACGAGCCGTTGTTCGATTGGAACGTCGTGCCCGGCCGGTGGACCATGCTGGGGGGGAAGTGGCGCCGCGCGGCCTCGTGGTTGTGCACCGCCAGGGCGAGCTGGCGAATCTTGTTCTGGCACGCCATGCGCCGGCCCGCCTCGCGCGCCGCCTGCACCGCCGGCAGGAGGAGGCCGACGAGGGTGCCGACGATGGCGATGACGACGAGCAGCTCGACGAGCGTGAACGCGGCGGCGGGCCGCGCGGGGCGCTGGAAGCGGGGCATGGGGTAGGGGCGGCGGCGCGGAAGGGCGGAGGGGGCGGAGCCATGATCGGCCGGGGACGGGGCTCCCCGCGCCGCCGGGGGAAGTTTCCCCTGACGGCGGCGAACGATCCGCCGCCGCCATCGCTGCCGGTCACTCGCGCGGCAGCTTGCCGCGGAGGGTGGAGCGGTCGAGGCCGAGGATCCGCGCCGCCGCGGTGCGGTTGCCGTCGGTGCGGGCGAGCACCTCCCCGATGAGCCCGGCCTCGGCGGCCTTGAGGAAGGCCTCGTGGAGCCAGCCGTCGGGGGAGGGGGTGCCGTCGAGCCGCGCGCGCACCCAGGCGCGCACCGCCTCGCCGAGCCGGGCGGCGGCGTCGGGGGCCTCCGCGCCCCCGCCCGCCTCGGCCTCCGCCGGCGCCGCCAGCGGCGTGGGGAGATGCTCGGGGAGGAGCGTGCCCCCCCGGGCCATCACCGCCGCCACGTCGACGGCCGCCTTGAGCTCGCGCACGTTGCCCGGCCAGGGTCGGGCGCGGACCGCCTCGAGGAACGCCCCCGACGCCGCCTGCACCGGCCCGCAGCCGGGGCTGCCGGCGAGGAAGTGGGCGACGAGCGCGGGGAGGTCGTCGGCGCGCTCGGCCAGCGGCGGCATGTCGATCGTGAACACCCGCAGCCGGTGGAGGAGATCGGCGCGGAAGCGCCCCGCGGCGACTTCCGCGGCCAGGTCGCGGTGCGTGGCCGCGATCACGCGCACGTCGACGGCCTGCGGCTCGGAGGCGCCGACGGGGAGGATCTCCCCGGCGTCGAGGACGCGCAGCAGCCGCGCCTGCACCTCCGGCGCCGCGTCGCCCACCTCGTCGAGGACCAGCGTGCCGCCGTCGGCGCGGGCGAAGTGCCCCGGCCGCGCCCCGGCCCGTCCGGCCCGCACCCGGCCGAACAGCTCCTCCTCCACCAGCCCCGCGTCGAGAGCCGCCAGGTTCACCGCCACCAGCGCCCCGCCGCGCCGCGCCGAGTGGGCGTGGATGGCGCGGGCGGCCAGTTCCTTGCCGCTGCCGGTGGGGCCGGAGACGAGCACGGGCAGGTCGCTCGACGCCGCCAGCGCGATCCGCGCGTAGACCGCCTGCATGGCGGCGGAGGATCCCACCAGCCCGCCGGGCGGCGGCGCGGGGGACGCCGCGGCCGCCGGCGCCCGCGCGAGGAGCCGTTCCACCGCCGCGGTCACGCGCGCCGCGTCGAAGGGCTTGACGAGATACTCCGCGGCGCCGGCCTCCACCGCGCGGACGGCGGTGTCGAGGTCGCCGAAGGCGGTCATCACCACCACCGGCGCGTCGGGCACCAGCGCCCGGAAGTCGGGGATCGCCGAGAGACCGTCGCGGCCCGGCAGGCGCACGTCGAGGAGGAGGAGGTGGGGGGAGAAGCGCCGGCAGGCGGCGAGCCCCTCCTCCACGCTCGCCGCCACCTCCACGGCATGGCCGCGGTCGTCGAGGAGCTCGCCGAGGCTCCAGCCGATCGCGGGCTCGTCGTCGACGATGAGGATCCGGCTCATGGGAGGGGCACCGCCGCGGAGGGGGCCGGGGGCAGCGCCGCGACGGCCGCCGGGAGGAGGATCTCGAAGCGCGTCCGGCCGTCGGCATGGTGCCATTCGAGGCGGCCCCCATGCTCCTCGGCGACCGCCTTGACGATCGCCAATCCCAGGCCGATCCCCTCCGGCTTGCCGGTCACGAAGGGCTCGTGGATCGTGGCCGCGAGGTGCTCCGGCGGGCCCGGCCCATCGTCCTCCACCCGCAGCCGCACGCCGTCGGGGCCGCAGACCGCGGCGAGGCGCACGTGGCCGCCGGGTCCGGCGGCCTCGAGGGCGTTGCAGGCCAGGTTCACCAGCGCCGCCCGCAGGGCGTCGCGCCGGACGACGATCACGGTCGCCCCGGCGGGCTCCACCACCAGCGCGGTGCCGGCGTGCTGGCTCCGCGGCGAGACGAGATCGGCGACCTCGGCGAGGAGCTCGGCCAGGGGCACCGGTGCCGGGGCCGACTCGGTGCGCCGCGACAGCGCCAAAAGCCCGCGCACCTCCTCCTCGATCACCGCCAGCTGCCGGCGCGCCACGTCGAGGCTGCCGTCGTCGGGGGAGCCGGGGCAGCGGCTGCGGTGGAGGTCGATGGCCAGCCGGGCGCCGGTGAGGGCGTTGCGCAGCTCGTGGGCGAAGCCGGCGGCGAGCTGGCCCAGGAGCCGCTCGCGCTCCCCCGCCACCAGCCGCGCCCGCAGCACGCCCAGCTGCCGGCACATGCGCTCCACGCCGTCGCCGAGCCGGCCGATCTCGTCGTCGGTGCCACCGGGCGGGCGGGGATGGAAATCCCCCTCGGCGATCGCCGCCACGCGCTGCTCCACGCCGCCGATGCGCCGCGCGAGCCGCCCGGTGGCGGCGAGCATCGCCGGCACGAGGAGCGCCAGCGTGGCGGCCGCCACGGCCAGCTGCGGCCAGGAGGACTCGAGCACGAGGGCCAGGAGCGTGCGCCGCGGCGTGAGCACGACCACCGTCTCCGGCCGCACGCCTCCCGACCGCACCGTGGCCACGCGCCACCGCCGGCCGCCGAGGAGCACGTCGCCCCGTTCGACCGCCGCGCCGATCCCGGCCGCCGCCAGGGCCGCGCGGTCGGCCTCGGGGAGCGTGGCGGGCCCGAGGCCGCCGTCGCGCGGGTTCCAGACCACGAACGCGCTGCCGGTGAGGCGCGCGAGGGTCTCGAGGACCGGGAGCGTGAGCGGCACGCGGGCGTCGGCGAGGGTGTCGACGATCTGCGTCTGGCGCTCGAGCGCCGCGTCGGCGGCGCGCCGCGCGGCCAGCCACGAGGCGAAGGCCACGGTGGCGAGCACCCCGGCCAGAAGGAGCCCCACCGCCGGCAGGACCAGCTGGCGGCCGAGCGACGAGCTGCGCGGGGGGGCGGTCATCGGCCTGTCGGACGGGGGCGACGCGGGGCGGGAGCCGGTCATTCTACCCCCGTCCCGGGGCGGCCGCCCGGCGGGGGCTATCATCTCCGCATGCCCGCCTGGCTCATGCATCTGATCGTGTCGGTCGCCCTCGTCGCAGCCGCGTCCGTCGGGAGCGCCGACGACGCCGACTTCCCGTCGGAGCTCGTCGACTTCGGGCCCGCCTCGGCGGTGCCGCTGTTCGCCGGGGCGGGGGCGGGCGCCTGGGACGCGACGATCCGCGAGCGCGGCTGGATCCGCCGCGAGGGGCCGGGCGAGTGGCGGCTGTGGTACACCGGCTACGACGACGCCGCCTCGCCGCTCAAGCGCCTCGGCCTGGCCACGAGCACCGACGGCCTCAATTGGTCGCGCGCCGCCGCCGGGCCGCTGGTCGGCGACGCCTGGATCGAGGACGTGTGTCTGGTGCGCGACGGCGGGCGGCTGGTGATGTTCGCCGAGGGGGAGGGGGACCTGGCCTGGCGGCTCGAATCCGCCGACGGGGTCACCTGGAATCGGCGCGGCCCGCTCGACATCCGGCTGGTGTCCGGGGAGCCGATCCCCCCGGGCCCGCGCGGCACGCCGACGGTGTGGCGCGAGGCGGGCACGTGGTGGCTGTTCTACGAGCGCGGCGACCAGGGGGTGTGGGCGGCACGTTCGCGCGATCTGGTCACCTTCACGAACGTCTCCGACGAGCCGGTGCTGGCCCTCGGACCGGCCCCCTACGACGCCCGGATGATCGCGATGGACCAGATCGTCAAGCACCGCGGCCGCTACTACGCCTACTACCACTCAAGCGCCCCCGGCGGGAAGGGACGCTGGTGCACCTGCATCGCGCGCAGCGACGACCTCGTGCACTGGACGAAGTATTCCGGCAATCCGATCGTGCCGGTCGACGAGGCCTTCCCGGCCACCTCGAGCGCGATCCTCGTGCCCGACGGCGAGCGCCACCGCCTCTACACGACGCATCCGGAGGTGCGCGTGCGCTTCTCGGTGCTGCCGGTGCACGGGGCCGGGCCCGGAAGTGCCGCGGCCGCGCGGCCCTGACGGACGGCGGCACGGCCGTGGAAACCTGACGGACGGCGGCACGGCCGTCGAATCCGGCGGACGGCGGCACGGCCGTGGAGTACGCCGGACGGCGGCACGGCCGTTGTCTCCAGCGGCCGGCTGTGGATTCAGGCCCGGCTCACGACGCCGCGCAGCGTCCCCGCCGCGCGCCACGCCCCGAGGGCCACGAGCCCCGCGGCCATCCCCACCGTCGCCTCGGCGGCGAGGGTGGCGGGGCCTGTCCACCAGGCGGGGGCGTCATGGTGGGCGCCCGGGGTGGTGAAGTCGTGGAGGGCCGGGATGGCATGGGCGAGGATCCCGCCGCCGACGATGAACATCGCCGCCGTGCCGGCCACCGAGAGGGCGCGGAGGAGCCAGGGGGCCGCGGCGAGCATCGCCCGGCCGAGCGCCCGGCCGGCGCCGCGCGGGCCGGCGGCGAGGGCGAGCCCCAGGTCGTCGAGGCGCACGATCCCCGCCACGGCCCCGTAGACGCCGACGGTCATCCCCAGGGCCACCACTGCCAGCACCGCCATCTGCACCCCTGGCGGCCGTCCGGCGACGATGCCCAGCGTGATGACGATGATCTCGGCGGAGAGGATGAAGTCGGTGCGGATCGCGCCGCGGATCTTCCCCTCCTCGGTGTCGCCGGCCCCGGCGGTCGCCTCGGCCGGCGCGGGCAGGGGGTGACCGTGCCCGTCCGCCGGCGTCGCCGCGCCGTCCGGCGCGGGCCGCCGCGGGCGGTGGAGGATCTTCTCCATTCCCTCGAAGCACAGGTACACGCCCCCGAGCATCAGCAGCGGCGCCACCGCCCAGGGAGCGAGCCAGGAGAGGGCCAGGGCCGCGGGCACGAGGATCGCCTTGTTGGCCAGCGACCCCAGCGCCACGCGCCACACCACGCGCAGCTCGCGGCCGGAATCGACGCCGGCCACCTGATGGGCGTTCAGGGCGAGGTCGTCGCCGATCACGCCGGCGGTCTTCTTGGCCGCTGCCTTCGTGAGGAGGGCGACGTCGTCGAGGACGCTGGCGATGTCGTCGAGGAGGAGGAGGAGGCTCGTGGCCATGGGCGCATCCGGACCGGGGCGGGCGCGGCGGTGCACGAGTCTATGCCGCGCCGGGCCCCTCGGCATGGCCCGGCGCCGGGCTCCCGTCGGGCGGCGGCTCCGCGGCCGCCGGCGTGCCCTGCGCCGCCGGCAGCAGGGCGTCCATGACGCCGAGGATCTTCTCCACGTCCGGCGTGCGGACGATCTCGAAGGCCGCGTGGAAGTCGTTGACCGTGGCCTTGCGGGCCCGGAGCGTCTCGAGCAGCGCGATGAACGTCTCCGGGCGGTCGCGGTGATACCACTGGTAGGTGCTCCACCAGGCACGCACGTGCCCGGCGGCGTCGCACCAGCCGACCTCCGCGCGCAGCGCCGCCACCCGCGCGGCGATCCGCGCCCGGGCCAGATCGCCGGCCGGATCGGACGCCCGCGCCGCGCCGCGGCGGCGCGTGTGCGGCGCGGGGGTGTCGGGATTCGTGGGCCGCGGCTTCCGCCGCCGCAGCTTCTCCCGACCCGTGACGTGGAACGCCGCACGCACCGCCGCGGCGTAGCGCGGGATCTCGTGGAAGCGCTGCAGGTAGGCCTGGAAGGTGAGGTCGCCGAGGAACAAGGTCGCCGGCCGGCCCAGGAGCGGATGCTCGCACTGCGGCGAGCGGATGTCGGCCGAGGAGAGGAGGCGCCGCGCCATGACCACCGGCGTGGTGCGCCGGGTGCGGGGGGTGCGGCGGAGCAGTGCCAGCGTCTCGCCGCTGGCGTTCGAGAAATATTCCGCGCACGGCTGCGCGCAGCCGGGGAGAACGACCTTGTTGGCGAAGGCCTCGAGTAGCGCCGGCGCCGCGGGCCCGTAGGCCAGCTCGAGCGACGCGATCGACTGCACGCCCGCCACGACGCCGATCTCGCGCGAGCGGAGCGTGAGGAGCCGCTCCACCGACAACAAGGCCCCCAGCGAGGGCAGGTCGTCGATGAACACGGTCGCCGGGACGCGCTGCCGGCCCCGGCGCTCGGCCACGTCGATCAGCGCGTCGATCACGCAGCGGGCGAGCATCCGCCCCAGCGCCCGGTCGGTCTCCAGCCGCGGCTCGGCGATCTCCACGTGGAGGCAGGTCGGCCGGCGGAAGAGCCGCTCCAGCCGCAGTTCGTCCTCCGCCATCACCGCCAGCGCGCTTTTGGTCAGCAGGCTGTTGAGCACGCCGAGGATCGACGCCATCACCGTCTCGGCGTTGTGGCTGCCGCCGGCGAGGAACTCCGCCAGCCGGCCGCTGCTGGGGTTGCGGTGGCCCTTGAGGCGCTCGATGACCTGCTTGTAGGGGAGCGAGAAGAATTCCATGATCCGCGGGAAGGATCGCAGCCCCGCCTCCCAGCATCCCTGCATGGCGGTGCGGGTCCACTGTATCCAGAACTCCGAGTCGTTGGCGTGCGGATTGCGGCCCGCCTCGGCGAAGCGACGGATCAGGTCGCCGGCCGTGTCGGGGTCGAGTGTCTCCAGCGGATTCCAGAAGGCGCTGCGGTCGAGATTGCCGAGGTTGACGTTGATCACGCGCCGGCCGGCCGACCGGCAGAGTTCGCGGATCACGCCGTGGTCGGTCGCCTTGAGGGAGAACGACACGACCGTCTGGCCGCGATCGAGGATCGCCGAGGCCCGGAGGGAATCGATGACGCGCACGTTCTTCCCCGAGCCGGTGACTCCGAGGGCCATGACGTGCGTCGCCCGCATCCGGCTCGGAAGGACGAGGTCGACCCCGTAGGCCGCCGCGCGGTCGAGCGGGTTGCCCGTGTCCGACCCCCACAGCGGGACCGTCGCCGGCAGGCAGACGCTCCCGTGCTGCGGCGCGGCGAGGTAGTCGGCGCAGTCGTCGCGCCGCGGGTGGCGCATGCCGCTGATGTGCCGGAACGGCTCCCGCGGTGGGTTTTCGCGGCCGCTCCAGCTCCGCAGGATGTCGGGCGACGTCGGATCCCAATCCGCGCCGGAGTCGTCGTCTTCGGGGGCGGTGGGTGGGGTGCGCATGGGAGTCCTCCGTGCAGGGGCGGTGGTCGGTCGAAAGGGGGCGGCATACCGGCGTGCGCCCGCGCGCCGGCGACAGAACTCAACCTAGCGACGCGCATCACCGGATGCGCGGCGCACGCGCAGGATTGCGCACTTCCATCGCAGAACTGTTTCAGTGAAACAGTGACGCGAGCGGCACGAGGCGCGCTGCGCGCGGTGCCGCGGCCGTTTGCCCGCGAAAGCGTCGAGCGATACCCTGCCAGAGAGGCGATCGAGGGCACGTCGCGGACAGGAGGGTGACGTATGGAGCCGCAGCCGGAGAAAGCCAAGGTCTCGAAGCGTACCGGGATCGCGAAGGTCCCCCAGAACCCCGTCTGGCCGAACGCCAGGTGGTTCGAGGCGTTCATCGCGACGTGCGGCGGCGACGAGCGCGAAGCGCAGCGCAGGCTCGGGATCAGGTCGCGGCAGACGTGGGAGCGCTACAAGGCCGCCAAGGACTACGTCCGCGCGAGCACGCTCGAGAACGCCGTGAAGCGGGTCGGTGCCACGCTCCGCGAGGTGACGTGCCGGCCTCCCCACAGCCGGCTCATCGATCGGGACAAGGAGCTCGTCAAGGAGCGGTTCTGCGGGACGTGGCACTCCGTGTACCTCGACTACAACCGCCAGCAGGATGAGTTCGAGGGGAAGCCGCACTGGTGGCGCGAGACGATCGAGTTCGAGTCCGGGCCGACGCTCGATCCCGATCTTCGCCGGCTGCGGTTCCGCGTCCGTCTCACCAACGCGCACGGGGTCGCCTTCCACGGCGTGGCCCATCTCCTCAGCGATTGGCAGCTGGTCTGCTCGTTCGTGAGGGATGCCCCCGCGGGCACGGCGGACGACGAGTCGATCGTGATCACGTTCACGGAGCGCGTGCTCGTGCCCGGGAAGACGGAAGAGGCCGCGAAGGTCGACGTGCTCGTGCCCGGGAAGACGAAAAAGGCCGCGAAGGTCGACGTGCTCGTGGGCTCGTGGCCCGGCACCGACCGGGGCAACGCCAACGCGCGGATCTACCGCAATCTGCTCGCCCGCGAGCCGCTGTCGCAGGCGCAGATCGACGCCGCCGCCCATCGGTCGCTGCTGGTGGAGAAGTGGGCCGGCTGCAAGGTGGCCGACGTGGCCGCGCCCCCGGCCGCCGCGCCGCCGCCCGAGGCGCCCACGACGTCGTGAGGCGGGGCGGAACGCCGGTGGCGCGGCGCAGGGCAGGCCGCCTCAACCGGCGTTGGCGAGCACCGAGAGCAAGCCCCCGGCGAGCCAGGCGGCGATGCCCAGGCCGAAGAGGGCCAGGCGCACCGCGCGGGGCGTGCCCCCGGCCGGCCGCCACAGCCATTGCAGCAGGATCGCCGCGACCAGCGGTCCGGCGCACCAGGGGAGGAGCGCCAGGGCCACGCGCCAGCAATCGAGGCGGTTGCGCCCCTCGAGGAGCGCGGTGAAGGGACCGAGGATCGTCGCCGTGAGGGCGAAGAGCGCCGTCGCGGGCTTCGGCGGATCGACGTGGAGCGTGGCCCGGAGAAAGACCTCGGCGAACTTCGCCGAGCACCAGGCGACGACCACCGGATTGAGCGGATACCAGACGATCAGGAGCGCGACGAGGTGCGCCTGCGTGAAGACGCGCGGCTTTGCCGGGAGCGGGGCGTCGGCCTTCCTCTGCGGCGGCTCGGGCTCCGGCGGCGCGTCGTCGCCGACGAGTGCCTCGTCGATCTCCGGCCGCACAGCGGCCAGGGCCTGCCGTGCCGCCTCGGCGTCGGCGGCCCGCACGACGACGCACACGTCGGCCGGCGCCTCGGCGCGGAAGCCGGCGAGCGACCCGCCCGTGACCGCCGCCTCGATGCCGGCATCGGCGAGGAGATTCCTCACGAGCGCCGCTTCGATGTCGTTGCGCGGGTGGGCGACGGCGACGAGACGCGTGGAGGGTGCCGGCACGAGCTCCCGCGCTCGGGTGTCCGATGAGGGCGAAGGCATGGGGGCATCCTCCGTCGGGGCGATGGCTCGATCGCGCCGTCCGAGTCTACCCCCGCGGTCGATCGCCCTCGCCGGCGACCAACGCTTCCCGGGTGCTCGCGATCCATTCCGCCACCGCGCGTGGCCGCGGAAACCGCGCGATCATCAGCGCGAGGATCCCGATCGGGATCACGACCAATACCCGCCGCACGTTCCACGGGGCGCCGAGGAGGGCGAAGCAGGCGAGAAACCCGGCGCTCTCGAGGAGGGCCATGCCGGCGATGTGACCGGTGGAATAGGGCCCGAGGAGCGCCTCGAGGGGGATCTCCTCCTTGCCCCGCCAGGGTGCGAGTCCGGCGCCCCGAAAGATGGAGGGGAGCACGAACGACATCGCGGCGCCCGCCGCCGCGCAGATCAAGGCGACGGGCCCGAACGCGCCGCGGCCTTCCGGCCCCGCGGGGCCCTGCGCGAGCATGACGACGAGGAACACCGTGACGCTCGCGACGAGCGCGAGATGGATGACCTGCAGCGAGGTCATCCGCGGGGCGATCTCGGCGGCGATCGAATCGATGTCGTCGGCGGGGCCGGGCATGGGCACGCTCCGGTGGGAGGGGTGTCGGTGGTCGGCGGGGCCGCCGGCGTCAGCGCTCCTCGATCGCCTCGGCGGAGGTCCGACCGTGTGCCTCGTCGGCGGATCGCAGAGCCTCCTCCAGGCGGTTCACCCGGGCCTCGAGGTCGCCGATCGTGCGGGCATCCGGCTGCCGCGACTCGAGCATCATCATCCACAGCGCCACCGGCAGGAAGGAGAAGAAGCCGATCGTCGCCGGGTTGCCCAGGTTGGGCCAGGCCGTGGCGATGATCTCGCCCACCAACACCATCAGGCACAGCGCCGCGACGAAGAGCACCGAGTTCGGGGGAGGCCAGGAAAGAGGGGCGGGCATGAGCGATCCTTTCATGGAAAGGGGTCGGTCGGGGGGAAGGCCACGGTGGGGAATTCTCGAACGGACGCGCGGCGGGACGGATCGGCCCCACCTTCTTCATACACGCGGCGGCGGCGGGGATTCGACGCCGGGCCGAAGGGGGCGTGTCCCCCTGGGCCTGGGCCGCCGGGCGACCATCGTTCAGCGCGGGCCGGGGGGCAGATGGTCGAGCAGGTAGCGGACGATCAGCATCCGCACGTGGAGCGAGGTGCCGGGGCCCTCGGAGAGCCCGTGGTCGCGGTTGGGATAGACGAAGTAGTCGAATCGCTTGCCCAGTTCCACGAGGCGATCCACGAGGCCTTCGGTGATCTCCACGTGGGTGTTCGTCTCGCCCGAGCCGGTGATGATCAAGAGATCGCCCCGCAGCCCCTCGGCGTAGGTGATCGGCGCACAGGTGCGGTAGCCCTCCGGATTGAGCTCGGGCGTCCGCATGTAGGTCTCCTGATACCCCGCCCAGTAGTACTCGGGCATCGGCTTGGGCACCACCGCGATGCCGACGTGGTAGCGGTCGGGCCTGCGGAAGAGGGCGTTGAGCGTGTTCGATCCGCCGCCGCTCCAGCCCCAGATCCCCACGCGCGACAGATCGACGAACGGGCACCGCCGTGCGAGCGCCTCGATTCCCGCCGCCTGCTCGGCGGTGGAGAGCGGCCCGAGGCTGCCGAACACCGCCCGCCGCCAGGCCGCCCCCTTGGGCGCCGGCGTGCCCCGGTTGTCGATCGACACCACGAGATAGCCGAGGTCGGCGATCGCCCGGTGGAAGAGGCCGAATCCCTGGCCGCCGAACCAGTCGTCGCGCACCGTCTGGTCGGCGGGCTCGCCGTAGACGAAGACGAACAGCGGGTACTTCCGCGCCGGATCGAAGTCGCGCGGCGTGATCATCCAGGCGTCCATCTCGACGCCGTCTCCGATGTCGAGGCGGAGGAACTCGGTGGGCCGGGTGACGAGCGGCGCGACCGCGGCGGCCAGGGGGGCGTTGGCCTCGAGCACCCGCAAGCGCTCGTGGCCGGGCAGCGCGACCAGATCGGTGACCGGCGGCGTGTCGAAGGTCGACCGCGTGTGGATCGCATGGCGGCCGTCGGGGGCGAAGGCGTAGCGGTGCGAGCCGGGCTCGTCGGCCGGCGTGAGCCGCTCGGGGGTGCCGGTGCCGTCGAGCCGCGTGCGGAAGAGGTGGCGCTCGGTGGCGTCGTCGGGAGAGGCGTAGTACAGGAGCCAGCCCCCTGCCGCGTCGAGGAAGCCGCGGTCGATGACGTCGCAGCCGGCCGGCGTGATCGGCTGCGGCGCGGAGCCGTCGCGGCGCACGACCCAGGCCCGCCGCCAGCCGTCGCGCTCGCTGAACACGACGCACGCGTCGCTCGCGCCGATCCATTCCAGGCCCGCCTGCTCCTGATCCACCCAGGCGGGGTCGGTGTCGGTGAAGAGGGTGGTGATCGTGGCGCCACGATGGTCGGCGACGACCACCCGCCGCGCGTCGTGGAAGCGGCTGAAGACGTCGATGAGCACGTCGTGCGAGTTGCCGGCCCAGCCCGGCGCATTGACGTAGAACGCGCCCGGCTCGTCGGGGAGGGGGATCCAGCGTGGATCGCCCCCGTCGGCACTGACGACGCCGACCTGCACGCGCGAGATCGGCCCGCCGATCCGCTCGATGCGGGCCTCGCGGAAGGTGCGGAAGGTCGGGTCGCCGGGGACGAGGATCGCCCGCTTCGGCACCTCCGAGGCGTCGGAGCGGACGAACGCGATCCAGCGCCCGTCGGGGCTCCAGGCCGCGCTGCCGTTGTCGATCGTGCCCGGATCGCCGTCGTGGGTGAGCGCGATCGTGCGCCCCGAGGGGATGTCGAACACGACCAGGTTGCCGCCCTGCGAGCCGAGCAGCCGGCGCTCGTCGGGGGAGAAGGCGCCCGCGCCGAAGCCCACCCCCGCGGGCACCGTCACCGGCCGCAGGCTGCCGCTGGCAGGCTCGTGGAGCCAGTGATCGCTCCCCGCGACGGGGTCGGTGTGGAGGAGGAGCGTGCGACCGCTCGGTGAGACGCTGAAGCCATGGATCGAGAGCCGATTCGAAGTGCCGGGCGCGAGGAGCGCATCGCCTCCGGCGAGCAGCGTGCGTTCGCCCGTGGCGGTGTCGTAGCGGGCGATCTCGGCCGCGGCTCCCGCGGGTGTCTCGAGCTTCAGAGAGCCGGAGCCATCGGGGAGCCAGGTGGCGTCGAACGAGCGCACGCGGAACGCGTCCCCCTCCTCGAGCGCCCGCAGCCGCGGCTCGATCCGCTCGAGGAGCCGGTCGGTCTCCCGTCCAGGCGGCTCGGCCGGCGCCGACGTCGCCGCCAGACACGCGGCGGCGAGGCAGAGGGATGCCAGATGGCGTTGCATCGACGTGACGCTCCCGGAGGTGTGGCGAACCTTGCTACGGCCGGGCAGTGCCGGCCGCCGTCACCATCGCTTCGGCCACTTCTGCTGCGACGGCACGAGCCGTGGCCGCACGACGCCCCGCGACTCGAGCTCGGCGAGCCAGGCCTCATGATCGAGGCCGGTCTTCACCGCGTCGGTGGCCGAGTCGATCAGGAAGAATCCCGGCGCATGATCGGGGTGGGGGGGCAGGTCCGGCTTCGGGTCGATCCTCCCGTAGATGACGTCGCCGGAGTTGCCGAGCTCGGGGACGTGCGGCCCGGCGACGATCGCCCCGAAGTTGACCCCCTCCTTGGCGAGCCCCGCCTCGGCCGTATTGGCGAAGAAGAGGTAGTAGCCGTTGGGCAGGAAGTCGTCACGGCGGGCGTAGGCCGTCTTCACGCGCTGCCCCGGCCGTCCGGAACCGTCCGTGAAGCGGGTCGAAATCTCGACGGACAGGCCGAGGGGCTTCCGTTCGATCCGGACTCGCCGCTGCGTCGCGGCGTCGGTGATCACCGCGACCGCGATCGTCGGTCGCGGTCCCTCCAGCCCCGCGTCGTCGGCGAGAGGCTCGAGCCGGGCCTTCGATCCCGCGAGGGCGAGCCAGAGGCCGTCGCCGTCTTCCCCGATCTCGAGTGGATCCCCGGGGGCGTCCGCGGCGGCGTCGAACCACGCGCCGAGCAGGCCCGCGAGCGGCCCATCGGTCGCGGCGTCGTCGCCATCGACGGGCGACTCCGGCCGAGGCGCCCCTGCCGCCGCGGAGTCGTCCGCGCTCGCTCGGCCTTGCGACGCGTCGCGGCGGGCCGGATCGTCGAGGGCGACCGCCGGCGCCACGACGGCGGCCAGCATGGCGAGCGCGGCGAAGCACGCTCCCACGAACGCGAGCCGCCCGCCGCCGACCGGGCGCCGGTCGCGATCGGGGGCGAGGATCGCGCGGATGCGGGCTTCGATCCGCCCCGGGCGCCCCATCGCCAGGGCGACGCTGGTCGCCTGCGGCCCGCCCACCAGGCGGCCCGTCACGGCGAGCAGGTCTTCGGCGTAGTCGTCGGCATGCGTGCCGGCGCGGAGCACGCAGTCGTCGCAGGCGGCCTCCTGCTCGGCCCGCAGGCGGTGCAGGCCCCACCACGCCAGCGGATGGAACCACAACACGCCCCGGGCGAGTTCGCCGACGAGTTGCGTGGCGACATCCCCGCGCCGGACATGGGCGAGCTCGTGGAGCAGCACGACGCGCAGCCGCTCCTCGGGCCACGATCCCGCCCCCTCCGGCAGGAGCACGACCGGCCGCCGCCATCCCCATGCCATCGGGACGACCGGCGTTCGGGCCAGGAGCGCCCGCACGCGGCCCCGGATGCCGCTCTGGTGGGCGAGTTCCTCGAGGAGCGTCGCGGGGCGGCCGGTGGCCGGGGCCGCCTCCCGCGCGAGTCGCCGCACGCCGAGAAAGGCCAGCGCGAGCCGCGCCGCACAGACAATCGCGCCTGCGAGCCACAGCGCCGCCACCGCCTGCCCGGGCGTGAACGACCGGCCCGCTCCGGCCGCGCCCG
>CAISKG010000450.1 GCA_903885855.1 uncultured Planctomycetaceae bacterium | reverse complement strand
TCAGACAGACCCTCCGCGAACGAGACGCGAGGCTCATATCCCAGCGCCAACCGGGCCTTGGAGATGTTCGCGTAGCAGTGGCGGATGTCGCCGGCACGCCGATCGCCCGTCGCAGGCGCGACGGCAGGGCAGGGGATGGCTGCATGGAGGCTCCTCGCTCGATGGGGCGCTCCCAGGGGCCCGATCGGCCTCCGGGGGGGCGGGACGGTAGCAGATCGCCCCGAGCGGCCCAAGCGGGAGTTGCCCCGCCGAAAGCGCCCCGTCAGCCCGGCCCGTCGGCCCCCTCCGCCCCGGCCGGAGCCGCCTCGGCCTCCGGGGTGGCCTCCGCGGCCGGCGTGTCGGCGCCGGGGCGCCGCAGGGGGGCGCGGTTCATGAGCCCGCCGTCGAGTTGCGTGACGCGCAGGTCGAGCCGCCCCCCGAGCAGGCTCCCCGGCTCGAGGCCGCGCTCGGCCGGCTGGAAGGTGCCGTCGACGGTGCGCATGGGGACGAATCCCGGGATGCCGAATCCGGCGGTGCCCTCGGTGACCATGCCGTTGACCGGCACCTCCTCGCCCGCCGCGACACGCCGCCGGTCGAGGAACAGGTTGAACACCAGCGGCTTGCCGTCGTCGGCACGCGTGGCGGAGATCACGACGCTGATCGGCGGGTCGCCGCCCCGGCCGCCGCCGAAGCCCGGGAACACGAACGTCGACACCGACGCCTCCACGTCGCGCAGGCCCACGGCGGCGCCGTCGAACTGCACGTCGAGGGTGACCTCGCCGGGGGGCACCTCGTCGGCGGCACCGTCACGGTAGGTGGCCAGGAACGTGCCGGACGCCGTGCCCAGCGGCCGGCTCGTCATCGGCCGCCGCCATGTGGAGGGCGCCGCGGCCGGCCACTCGGCCAGGGCCGCCTCGATCTCCGCGCGGCGCCCGCGCACGAACGAGCGCACCCCCTCGAGCGCCTGTGGCGCGTCGGCCTGGCGGCGCCCGAGCCGCGGGGCCAGGAGCGCCGCGAGGCGGTCGATCTCGGCCAGGAGATCCTCCTCGCGCCACACCTCGTCGATCACCTCCTCGAGGACGGCGCGGTAGCGGTCGGCCATGCCGGGGGCGAAGTACAGCCGGTTGGGGAGACCGGCCTGCGCGGACACCGCCGGTGCCGCACGCCCCCTGCCGAACGGCCCCCCGAGGCCCGGCGCCGGGCCGACCGTGGCGTCGGCTCCCCAGGGGATGAAGCGCAGCAGCCGGTCGACCGGCGAGGCGTAGACGAAGTAGTTGTTCTGGTTGGCACAGTAGCCGTCCCACACGTTGAGCAGCCCCTCCACGCTCCAGAAGCGGAGGAAATGGTCGACGTCGACGAGGCCGGCGAGGCGGTCGAGGTCGAGCGGCCCCTCGGCGGCGACCAGCGCCGCCAGCTCCTCCAACCGGCCGGCGTCGTCGTCGGCGTCGGCTCCCTTGACCTTCACCTCCATCCGCGCGACCGACTCGGGGAGGATGTCGCAGATCGTCCCCTCCCAGAGCGTGCCCTGCCCGTCGCCGAACGAGCGGGCCAGGAAGGGCCGGCGCACCGGCTCGACGTTGGAGTAGAGCCCGAGGTCCTCGCCGTTGACCGTGACCGACGCGAAGCCCACGCGCGGGGCCGCCAGGCCCGCCCGGCGGAAGACGTGGTAGGCCATCGCCTGGCTGACGAGCGAGCGGTCCTGTTTGTTGTTGTTGAGCGTCAGCCGCGTCATCCCCTCGACGGGGTCCTGGTCGACGAAGCGGTTGAAGTCGACCAGCAGCGACGGCGTCGACGAGTCGAGCGACCCGAGGAACCCCTTCTTGCGGATCCCCACCCCCTCGACGCGCACGCCGTCGACGGTGACGTCGCCGCGGAACCAGGTGAAGGGGCTCTCGGTGTCGCCGCGCAGGGCGCGGCCCATGTCGCGGGACTGGTTGCGGAGCGTCTCCCAATCGGCCGCGTCGAGCTCGATGGTGACGTCGATGACGCGCGTGTCGTCGAGGATCCTCGCGTCGGTGAGGCCGGTGGCGGGGGCGCCGGTGGCCGCGATCGCCCCGCCGAGGACCATGGCGACGAGGCAGCCGAGCGCCGCCGGGCGGGCCGGGGAACGGGAACGAGCCATGGCGTGTCTCCTGGCGGGTGGGGGAGCCCGCGCGGACAATCGTACACCCTGCCGGCGCGGTGCCGCGCGCGGCAGGGGCGGGCAGGGCGCGGCGCTGGGACGCCCCGGGCCCGTCCACTACGATCGGGGCCCCCACGTCCGTCGTTCCCGAGGCTGCCCGACCATGCCGCGCCCCCGGCCGATCCTCGCGACCCTCGCCGCCGCCGTCCTGGCCATCGCCGCGCCGCCCGCCGCCGGGCAGCCGCTCGTCCCCGATCCCCTCCCCTCCTGGCGCGACTGCGGGGCGAAGCGGGCCCTCGTCGACTTCGTGCGCCGTGTCACCGACGAGGGCTCTCCCGAGCTCGTGCCGCCGGCCGAGCGCGTCGCCGTCTTCGACAACGACGGCACGCTGTGGCCGGAGTGCCCCGTTCCCTTCCAGGCCGCGTTCGCCGTCGACCGGCTGCGGCGCCGGGTGGAGGCGGAGCCGGCCCTCGGCCGGGATCCGATGGTCGAGGCGCTGTTCGCGGGTGATCTCCCGGCGCTCCTCGCCGGCGACCACCACGACGGCCTGCTGCACGTCGTCGCGCTCACCCACGCCGGCGAGACGGCCGACGACTTCCGCCGGGGGGTGGAGGACTGGATCGCCACGGCCCGGCATCCGCGCTTCGACCGCCCCTACGACGCGCTGGTCTACGTGCCGATGCAGGAGGTGGTCACGCTGCTGCGCGACCGGGGCTTCAAGATCTGGATCGTGTCGGGGGGCGGTGCCGACTTCATGCGCGCCTGGGCGGAGCGCGTCCACGGCATCCCGCCGGAGCAGGTGATCGGCTCCACCGCCCGGCCACGCTTCGAGCGCCGCCCCGACGGCCCCGTGCTCGTCAAGACGCTCGACCACCTGTTCGTCGACGACAAGGAGGGGAAGCCGATCGCGATCCACCAGTTCATCGGCCGCCGACCCATCGCCTGCTTCGGCAACAGCGACGGCGACCTGGCGATGCTCGAGTACACGACGGTGGGGAATCCGCGCCCCGCGCTGGGGATGATCGTCCACCACACCGACGCCGAGCGCGAGTACGCCTACGACGCCCATCCCCCGAGCACCGGCCGGCTGGTGGCGGCGCTCGAGGAGGCCCCGCGACGCGGCTGGACGGTGGTCGACATGCGCGCCGACTGGGCGCGGATCTTCGCCGAGGGCTCGCCGGTCGGTGCCGCGAGCCCTCGGCCCTGACCCCCGCGGCGCGGGAGGCGGCGGCCCCGGCGCCGGGCAGTTGTGGACCCCGGCGGCTCCGCTGGCGGCCCTCGCGCGCCCTGGGGCCATGCTCGATCAAACCTGCACCAACCAGCGGAGAGGGCGGGATTCGAACCCGCGGTCCAGCTTTTGACCGGACACGTCTTTAGCAAAGACGCGCATTCGACCGCTCTGCCACCTCTCCGAACCAGCGCCGGGACCGTCACGGGGGAGTTCGTCGGGCCCCGACCGGCGGGGAGACGCATCCCGGTCCACGGGCTTGCCGCGGACGACGACGGATCGTTCACTGGATGAGCGATTGTCGACCAGGGGGGCGGGCGGCGGAACCCCCTCCCGAGAGGGGTGGGCGTTGCGATCGGCCGGCATCCGCGTGGTCGTCGGGGGGAGCAACCCATGGACGGAAAGGCGCGGATGCCGGAGCCACCAGCGCAGCGAGTGCCGGACACGCGAACCCCCGGGCCGCGGTGGCGCTGCCGCACGCTCGTCGCCGCGGCCCACCTGCGGTTGGCCGGTGCCTGGCTGGCCTGCGCCCTCCTGGCCGGCGGCAGCCGCGCCGCCGACGGCGACCGCGCCGCGATCCGCGCCGCCGACGCCGGCAGGCACGTGGGGGCCCTCGCCGACGACGCCCTCGAGGGGCGCGAGGGGGGCTCGCGCGGCGGCCGTGCCGCGGGGGCCTACATCGCCGACGTGCTCCGGGCCACGGGGCTCGCCCCGGCCGGCGATCAGGGAACCTACTTCCAGCGCTTCGGCTCCATGCGCAACGTCTTGGCGCTCGTGCCGGGATCGGATCCGGCGGTGGCCGACGAGCTCGTGGTCGTGGGCGCGCACTACGACCACGTCGGATACGGCAATCCCTCGCAGAGCAACGGGCCGATCGGATTCATCCACAACGGCGCCGACGACAACGCCTCCGGGGTCGCCGGCGTGCTCGAGATCGCCGAGGCGCTGGCGGCGCGGCCCACCCCTCCCCGGCGCCCCGTGCTGGTGGCCTTCTGGGACGGCGAGGAGCAGGGGCTGCTCGGCTCCTGGCACTTCGTGCGCGAGCGCCCCGCGGCGCTGGCGACGAGGGTTCCCCGCTTCTCCCTGAACCTCGACATGATCGGGCGCCTGCGCGACCGACGCCTCGAGGTGTACGGCGCCCGCTCGGCGGTGGGCCTGCGGCGGGCGCTCGTCGATGCCAACCGCTCCGAGGGGCTGCAGCTGGACTTCGACTGGGACATCGTCGACGACTCCGATCACTTCCCCTTCCTCGAGTCGCGGGTGCCCACGCTCATGCTCCATACCGGTCTCCATCCGGAGTACCACCGCCCCGAGGACGACACGCACCTGGTCAACGGGGCCGGGATCGAGAGCGTGGCCCGGCTGGGGATGGCGACGCTCCTGGCGCTGGCCGACGCCCCGGGCCCGCTGCCCGCGTTCCGGCCGGCCTGCCGGGAGGAGGGCAACGCCCTCCGCGAGGCCCTCGAACGACCCCTGCCCTCGGAGCCCACCGCACCGCGGGCGCGGTGGGGAATGAGCACGCGCAGCGACGCCGGCGATCCCGCGGCTCCCGTCGTGGCGCGCGTGATCCCCGGCAGCCCCCTGGCCCGGGCGGGGCTCGAGCCCGCCGACCGGATCCTCGCCATCGACGGCGTCGCGCTCGAGAGCCACGCCGATCTGCTCGCGCGCCTCGCCGCCGCCGGGGAGGTCGTCACGCTGCGGGTGGAGCGACAGGGGAGGTCGGTCGATCTCGAGGTCCGCCGCGCGGACGACGCGCCGGGCCCGGCGCGGCGATGAGGCGCGGGCCGGCGCGGCTCCCCCTCAAACACCCGAGGCCCGGGGTGCGGTCGCACGCCCGGGCCTCGTCGCGGTGATCGTATGCCGTTGGCAGGCGCCGGCGGTCCGTCAGGGGACGGGCCGGAGGGATCGGCGGGGATGACGGCGGTCAGTCGTCGTCGTCATCGTCCTCGTCTTCGTCCTCATCCTCCTCCTCGTCGTCCCACTCCTCGTCGTCATCGTCCCATTCGTCCTCGTCGCCTTCCTCGTCCTCCTCGTCGTCTTCGTCCTCCTCGTCCTCCTCGTCCTCCTCCTCGTCGTCGACCTCTTCCCAGTCGTCGTCCTCGTCGTCGAGGTCGTCCTCGTCGTCAGCCTCTTCGTCTTCCTCCTCGTCCTCCTCCTCGTCATCGTCCCATTCGTCGTCGTCCTCGTCTTCGTCCTCGTCCTCGTCGCTCGCGGCCCGCGGCGACGTGGCAGATCCGTCGAGGGCCTCGGCGAACAGTTCCTCCGCGGCGAGCAGATCGGGAAGCTCGTCCCAGCAAAAGACATCGGCGGGCGCACTGCCACGGGAACCACGGGGGCTGGCGACGCTGGTCACGGAAAAAACCTCCATCGAGTCTGGTCACCCGTCACGATCACGGGACGTTCGGAACGATCCACGGTGTGCTGTCGATCGGCGCCGCGCGGGTCGCGGCCGCCATCAGTTTGTACCCATCCGTCCGGCTCGGCAAACTTCTCGCCGCCGCTTCGTCATATTCGCGTCCGGCCGCCGCCCCGCCGACGGGGCGGTCCGTGCCGCCGCCGCCCGCGGAGCGCCCACGGGGGCCGGCGTGCGGGATGCGGACACCGGAGCCGGAAAGGAATCGGCGCACGAGGGGTCCGAACCTGCGGACATTCTGGATCCGGATCGGTGGAAAGGGGCCAACCGGTGCCGCGACGGGGGCCGACCGGGGCGTGGCGGGGGCCGGGAAGCCCTCCGCGACCCGAGTGCCCCGGTCGCAAGGCCCGGGAAGTGTGCCGCAGCCGCCGCGGCCCGACAAGGCGCCCGGCGCGCGGCGGGATCGGCGCCGCCGCCCCTCCCCCCCGCGGAAGGCGGGCCGAAGGGGCGCCGGAGCGGTGCTTCCCGCTCGGTTCGGGGCTCGGTGTGCCCCGGAGCCGCGGCCCTGATCATGCGGGCTGGTCGGGGTCGTCGCGGGGGCCGTCCGTCTCCCCGGCCGCGGCATCCTCCCCGGCCGGGGGCGGCCCGACGGGAGGCAGGTCCTCGATCCGTGCCAGCCCGAAGGCGCGCAGGAATCGGGCGGTCGAGAGGTAGACGTTCGGCCGGCCCAGATCCTCGCTGCGGCCGCCGACGGCCACGAGGTCGCGCTCCATGAGCTGGCGGAGCATCTCCTCGCATCCCACGCCGCGGATCGCCTCGATCTCGGCCCGGGTCACCGGCTGGCGGTAGGCGATCACGGCGAGCGTCTCCATGGCGGCGGCCGAGAGGCGCGTTTCCGGCGGCGTGGCGAGGATCCGGCGCACCCAGGGGCCGAAGGGGGCGCGGGTGAGCAGCTGATAGCCGCCGGCGATCGACTCCACGCGGAACGCGGAGCCCTCCGCATCCTGGAGGGCCGCCAGTTCGCGCACGAGCGTGCGGGCCCGCGTGCCATCGGAGAGCCGGGCGAGCTTGGCCAGCCGCCGCGCCGGAAGCGGTTCACGGGCGACGAACAGCGCCGCCTCCAGCCTGGCCAGTTCCTCCGAACGCACCTGCGCGCCGGCGGGGGCTTCCCCCTGGGGCTGAGCGTCCCGTCCCGGGGCCACCCCGGCGCGCGGGCCCGGCCGCTCCCCTGCCCCGACGACCCGCCGCCGGCCCGGGGCGGCGGCCGCGCGGGTGCGGAAGTGGTCGGCGAGGGATGCGGGGCGACGGCGCGACCAGGGGGGGCGTGTCAGCATGGGATGGCTGAGCGCGGGCGCGGCGCGAGGCGCCGCGGCACGAGCTCGGATGGTGCGGCGGAATCCCGGGGCGGACGAGGTCCTTGGGGGAGGAAACCGCGAGCGCTCAGCGGGTGCGTCGCGCGGCAGCCCCGGGAGCCGGCGCGGCGCCGTGGCGCGAGGACCACGCGGTCACCTGATCGACGAGGGCCTCGAGGGCTGCGATCGCGTCGGGGCCCGAGGCCTGGAACACGCGCTGCAACTGCCCGGTCGGTTCCGCCGGCATCCGGCAGCTGCAGCGGTGGAGTCCCTCGGCTCCCCCGTCCGGCCCCCACTCCACGTCCGTCGCGCCACAGGCGAGCAGCGTCGCCTCGAGCGTCGCGCGGTCGGCCCCGCGCTCGCCGAGCGGAGGCACGCTGGCGGGGGCAGGCGGGGCGAAGATCGGTTCGATGACCGCCGCCGCAGGCGGCTCGGTCGGCATGGGCTGCCCGGTCAGGGCCGGCATGGCCGGCTCCACCGGGGGCGTCGGGCGCGGCATCGCCTCCGCCACGCCCCCGCCGAGGCCCAGCGCGTCGGCGAGTGCGGCGCCCAGCGGCTCCCACAGCCCCTGGCGCAGCTGGCGGCGCGCGCCTGCGGGCACCTTGTGGGAGAACATCGCCAAGCCCGGCACCACGAGCATGCAGGCGACGAGGATGAAGGATCGCAGTCGCATCGGGGGGTTGGTTCCGCCCGCCCCGGGCCATGGGGAGGGGGGGGGAGGGTAGCGGGCCGGGGCATGCGGGACAATCCTGACGCGGCCCCCGGCGGACCGCGGAAGATCGGCCGTGAAACCGCCGCCGGCCGCCCTGGCGGCCTCGCAGGCTGTGGACACCGTGATCCGCCGCTGGATGCGGCGGCAGGCACCCGTGAAAAACCTTGGCTTTTTCAGGGTGCCCACACGTGGAAAAAGGTCATGGATGACTTTTTCCACGGACAACTAGGGGAGTGTGGCCGATTCCGGCGGCCGGGCCATCTCGTACCCCGGCTCGAGGGTCACCGTCGTGATCCGACGCAGGTCCTCGAGGAGCCTGCCGAGTGCGGTCTCGGTGGCGAGGGCCTCGATCTGGGAACGGTAGCGCTCGGGGGCCAGATCCCCCTCGTCGACGTCGGTGACGGTGACGATGTGCACGCCCAACGGGGAGCGGAACGGCTCCGAGACGGTTCCCGGTTCCTGGCGGAAGCAGGCCTTGGCGAATTCCTCGACGCATTCCCCGTGGCGCGGGATGAAGCCGATGTCGCCGCCGCGGTGGCGGCTCGGTCCCGCGGAATGCGCGGCGGCCGCGGCGGCGAAGGTCGTGGCCCCGGACGCGATCGCCTCGCGGATGCGCCGGGCGCGCGGCAGCAGCGTGCTCCAGGGATCGTCCCCCTGGCTGCCGTCGGGCCGGAGGATGATGTGCGAGACGCGGAGACGCGTGCCGTCGAACTCCCGGCGGCGCGAGCGGCCGATCTCCTCGACCAATTCCGGCGTGCGCAGGGAGAGCGCCAGGCGTTGCAGCCCCGCCTCGAAGCGCACCTGTCGGCGCAGCCCGTCGCGGTCGAGCCCGGTCGTGGCGAGCAGTTGGTCGAGGCTCGATTTCCTGGCCGAGAGCCCCTGCACGATCGCCGCCAGGCGGTCGTCGACCTCCCGGTCCTCGACGGCGATCCCGCGGCGCTCGATCTCCGCCGCCAGCAGGGTCTCGTTGACCAGCTGCAACAGCGCCTTGGCGCGCGTCTCGGGGGCCGGATCACGCCCCGGGATGCGCGGGTATCCGGGGCGCCGCTCGACCCGCTCCAGATCGGCGCGGGTGAGCACGGTGTCGCCGACGGTGGCCACCGGCGGTGGATCGGCGCCGGCCGCCGCCGGTGCCCACGGGGCGACCGCCGCCAGGACGAGGCCGAACCACGGGGCGGAGGACGGCCGGGAGGGGGCGCGGCGCATCGTGGAGGATCGCTCCGGCGGGCAACGGGCCGCGGGGGAAGCATCCGCCGGCCGGAATCCTTTGTACGGGCCGCGCCGGCGCGCGGGAAGGACGCCTCCCCCGCTGCGGCGGTGGGTTGGCCGGAAGGACGACCGGCGCCCACAATTCCATCCTGGCCAGTGGCGGGCCGGCGGGAGGGAGATCGCGGGATGGCGCGGATCGTGATCAGCCTGTGCGGCGAGGGGCGCGGGCACGCCACCCGGGTGGCCACGCTGCTGGAGCACCTCGCGGCCGACCACGAGATCCTCGTCTTCACGTGGGCCGACGCGCTGGGATTCCTGCGCCACCGGTTCCCGCCGGGGCGCGGCGGCGTCGAGGTGCGCGAGATCCCCGGGCTCGTGTTCCAGTACACGGGCGGGCGCCTCGACGTGTTCCGCTCGGTGTCCTCCGGGCTCGACTACCAGGCCCGCGTCCTCGGGCCGCTCGTCGAGCGTCTCATCGACGAGATCGACGCCTTCGGGGCCGACCTGGGGATCTCCGACTTCGAGCCCGCCCTGCCCCGGGCCTGCGCCCGCCAGGGGATCCCGCTGGTGAGCGTCGATCACCAGCACTTCCTCCTCGCCTACGACCTCGCGGCGCTGCCGGCGGCGCTCAAGTGGCACGCCTGGGCGATGGGATACGCCGTGGTGTGGATGTGCACCAGCGCCGCCTCCGCGACGGTGGTCTCGGCGTTCTTCCGCCCGCCCCTGCGACGGGGCTGGGAGCACGTCGTCCAGGTCGGCCCCCTCCTCCGCCGGGAGATCCGGGGGGCCGCGCCGGTCGACCGCGGCTTCATCGTCAGTTATCTGCGCCGCAACACGCCGTTCTCGGTGCTCTCGGCCCTCGACGACTGCGGCCTGCCGGTGCGCGTCTACGGCCTGGGAGCGCGCGAGCGCTACCGCAACGTCGAGTTCCTGGAGATCGACGAGCGCCGGTTCGTGGAGGATCTCGTCGAGGCCCGGGCCGTGGTCGCGGCCGCCGGCAACCAGCTCATCGGCGAGGCCCTCCACCTGGGCAAGCCGCTCCTGGTGCTCCCCGAGGGTGCCCATGCGGAGCAGTCGATGAACGCCCACTTCCTGGCCGCGATGGGCTGCGGCGAATTCGCCCCGCTCGAGGAGGCGTCGCGCGAGCGGATCGCCGCCTTCGTGGATCGGATGGACGGCTATCGCCCGGCGCTGGCGCGTGTGGCGGGGAAGCTCGACGGCACCGACGACGTGCTCGCGGTGATCGAGCGCCATCTGGCCGTGGCGGCGCGCGGGGAATCGGCGGGGGCCGTGGGCAGGGCGTGGCCGCCGTGATGCCGGGCCGATCGCGGCGGCGTCAGGGATGCCGCGGCGCGCGGGCCGGCGTGCCGACGTGGCGCAGGAGATCGGGCAGCAGCGCCCGCAGGGCCCGCGCCCGGTGGCTGATGACCGATTTCACCGCGGCGGGAAGCTCCCCGAAGGTGCGGTGGTATTCCGGCACGATGAACAACGGGTCGTAGCCGAAACCGCCGCTGCCGCTGCGCCCCGCGGCGATCCGTCCGCGGCACACCCCCTCCGACACGGCCACGACGCGGCCGGAGGGATCGGCCAGCGCCGCGTGGCAGGCGTAGTGGGCCCCGCGTCGGTCGGCGTCGATCCCGGCGAGCCGCTCGAGGAGGAGGTCGTTGTTGGCCTCGTCGCCGCCCGTCGCCGAGAAACGTGCGGACCGCACTCCCGGCGCGCCGCCGAGGGCGTCCACGCACAGCCCGCTGTCCTCCGCCAGGACGAAGCGGCCCAGGGCCAGCGCCTGCGCCGCGGCCTTGAGGGCCGCGTTCTCGGCGAAGGTGGCCCCGGTTTCCTCGACCGTCACGCCCCCCGACTCGCGGAGCGAGACCACGCCGATGCCGTGGGGCTCCAGAAGCGCCGCGAGTTCGCGCACCTTGCCGGCGTTGGTCGTGCCCAGCACCAGGCTCCCCGGCGCGGCCGCGCCGGCGCCCGTCGCGCTCACCGCCATCCTTCCGGCGCGCGCGGCACGTTGATCGGCGTCGGCTGGACGTCGAGCATGATGCCGTCGATGGTGCGCGGCATGACCACGCCCGTGGCCAGGCGGTTGGGATCGGGGCCGAGTTCGCGCACGATCCGCACGATCTCGGGGTGGATGGTCGCCGTGCCCTGCGGTCCCGGCACCGACTTGGTGTCGAGGCTGCCCACGCAGACGATGCTCGACTCGCGGTCGTGGTACTCCCACGCCTCCCAGCCCGCCTTGCGCAGGGCCACGGTGAGGCGGTGGGCCTTCTCGGCGGCCTGCACCAGGCGGCTGTCGAGCTCGACCTCCTCGCTCCCGCCGGCGATCGCCTTCTGGTCGAAGGTGCCCGCGCCGGTGAACGTGGCGACGCGCACCGAATACAGCCCCGGGCAATCCAGGAGCGAGTGGGTGACGTTGGCGTTCATGTCGAGCACGAAGCGGTCGGCCTGCTGGCGGCTGAAGTAATCCTCGGGGAGCAGCGGATTGGGGATCACGAAGGCGAGGTGCATCGGCCCCTTGCCCGACGAGCGCTCGAGGCCCACCATCTTCCGGAAATCGGAGAACGACTGGCTCTTGCCGGCGTTGCCCGTGAGGGACTCGGGGCGCAGCGACTTCACCTTGGCGAGCATCTTCTGGCCGCGGGCGTCGTCGAACGACGCGAAGTCGCCGACGAGCACGGCGATCTCCACGACCTGCTCCGCGTTGGCGTAGCGCATCTTCTTGGGCGTGCCGTCGGGATTGAGGCCCAGACCCGGCTGGCGGCCGGTGTAGTCGAACGACTTCTCGTGGGTGTAGGCCTTGAGCTTGTGGACGCGCCGCAGCTCCTGGACGAGCCGGCGGGCGTCGTCGCGCGCGCCTTCGCCGCGGAAGGTGGTGGCGAGCACCAGCCACGGCCCGTCCCCTTCGGCGAGCGGATACATCGCCTTGTCGTCGACGGTCGCGGGGGTGAACCACGACGTCGGCAGCCAGCCGTTCTGCCCGCGGGCCTCGACGGCGCAGATCGCGGCGACGCAGGCGACGGCGGCAAGGCAGCGGCGGGCGTTCGGGAAGGTGGCCGGTTTCACGCGAACGGTTCCTTGCTCGAAGGGGCTGGGCCGGGGAATCGGGGGGGGACGATAGCAGTGGCCGCCCCGCCGTGCCATACCGGTTGCCTGCGGCGGCGCCCGGGAAAGAATGGCGTCAGCCCCCTCCAGGAAACCGCCCATGCCAGCCCCTCCGCCGCCGGTCCCTCGCCCCCCGGCCCTCCGTGTCAAAGCGGCGGCGCTCACGCTGTTTCTGGCGGCGTGGGGCCTGCTGCTGGCGGTGCCGCCGGCGGTCCTGGTGCGCAACCGCGCCGCCTGGCTCCAGGCCATGGAAAACGGGACAGCCCAGGCAGACTGGGAGGATTTCCGCGACGACATGCGCCGTCAGAGCGGGCGCGACGGCCCGGTGCAGCGGAAGGTTCCCAAGAGCGCCGAGCCGCCGCTCAAGGTGTGGCTGCGCGACCACGTGGCGCTGGCGATCACCGCCTGGGTCGTCCTCGGGGGAACGCTCGGCGGGTTCCTGGGGATGATGGTCGCCGGGGCGGCGGGCTACTCGCCCAGGAGCGCCTTGGCGGTGGCGGCCACGACGAGGAACAGCACCAGCGTGATGCCCAGCACACCCAGCAGCGAGAACACGGCGGCGATTCCCCGGGAGGAGCGGAAGACGCCGGAATCGTAGACCCCCGACCGTCGCCCAACAAGATCGGGTGGGGGGGGCCGTCACGGGCCCGTCCCGTGTCCGTGGTGGCGCCCGGGCGGGGCGCCGGGGGATGCGGCGCCGGCTACGCGGACGCGGTGCCGTGCCGGTGTCCCAGGACCGCCCGTGCGGACCGCCGCTCAGGATTGGGGACGGCGGAAGACGTCGTCGGAGATCGGGCTGCGTGCCGCCCGGCCCAACTCGTCGAGCGTGCGCCGCTGGCCGACGGTGTGCCAGGGGGTGACGTCCTGCAGTTCGGGCATGATCTCCAGGATCTGGTCGATGAGCATGCCGACCAGCCGCTGCGTCGCGGTGCCGGCGGTCTGATCGCGCAGCGCCGCCGCCGTCTTCATCAGCTTCACCATCCGCGACCGCTCGAGCACCGGACCGGAGAGCTGCCCCTCCCCCTCCACGAGCAGTTCGGCGATCGGCACCTCGAGCACCTCCTGCCAGTCGAGGAGTTCGCTGATCCGCAGGTCGCTCTGCTCCTGTTCCTGGCGCCGCACCTCGGCCATGTCCAGCCCGAGCCGCCGGGCCACGTTGCGCAGCGTCACGCCCTGCTGCTGCCGCACCGTCGCCAGGCGGTGGAGCCGCTTGTGGGCGCGGCGGCGCGGGCGCGCCTTCGGCGGCTCCGGCTGGCCGGCGCCGAGGTAGTCGTGCTCCGCGCGGACCACGTCGGAGACGCCGCTGTCGGCGACCGCGAACGGGTGACGGCCGCGGTCGCCGCCGTCGAAGCCGTCTCGGCAGCCGTTTTCACAGTGGACGGTGGCCATCGATCACCTCCTTGCGGGACCGCCGGCGGGCGCAGGGGCGCACCGGGGGCGCGGACGGGGACGGGGGGAATGCGAGCAGGGAGAACACTCGGCGCAGGGGCCGCTCGCCAGAACCGGATCCTGCCTTGCCTGGGGGATCCGGCCGGAGAACTCTACCAACGGCGACAAGGGCCGTGGGGCCCTGCCGCCGGTCGCTCCCGCGGGCGTCGCGACAGCGATCACTACGGGGGCGGCCACCGGGGCGTTCGGCGGTTCGGGAAAATTTTTCGATCCCGATCATTGACAGCGCCCGAGGACGCTCTCCACCGTGGGAGTCCGCCCGCCCCCGGAGACACGCGCCGTGCCCACCCCCACGCCATCCCCATCCCCAGTCCCCGGCCCGTCCGGGCCGGCGGGCTACGGGGCCCTCCGCGAAGGGGCTGCCTGGGCCGACGTCGGGCCCCGGTCGGCCACGCTCCTGTGGGGCGAGGACGCGGTGCGCTTCGTGGACGGCTTCTGCACCGCCGCGGTGGCCGCGACGGCCGCGGGCACGGGGACGGAGGCCTTCTTTCCCGACGCGCGGGGGCAGGTGCTCGTGTGGGGCACCGTGCTGCGGGCCGCCGATGGCGTGTGGATCGACGCCGACGCGCCGGGCCGCGCCGGTGAAGCCGCCGATCCGCCCGGCCTGGCGGCGCACCTGGAGCGCTATCACATCCGCGAGCGCCTCGACGTCGCCGCCGCGGGGCAGGATTGGTGCTGGCTGCTCGTCGCCGGCCCGGACGCCGCGGCGACGCTGGCGCGGGGCGGCCTGCGGATCGCGCCCGACGCGGCGATCGCCCACGACGTGGAGCGGATCGCGGCGCTGGCGGCCGGGGAGTTTCCCGCGCGCCTCGCGGGCGTGCCGGTGGCGGTGGTCCGCGGCGAGTGGGCGGGGCCAGGGTCTTTCCTCGTCGTGACGCGCGCCGCCGACCGCGGCCGGCTCGCGGCCTGGTTCGACGCCGAGGGGATCGCGCCGGCGGCGCCGGCCGCCGTCGATGCCGTGCGGCGCGAGGAGGGCCGCCCCGCCCCTGCCGACATCCCGGCACGCACACTTCCGCAGGAGCTCGGCCGCGACCGTCGCGCGATCTCCTTCACCAAGGGGTGCTATCTCGGTCAGGAGACCGTCGCCCGGCTCGACAGCCTCGGCCACGTCAATCGGCGCCTGGTGGGGATCGCGCTGGCCGCGGGGGAGGCGACGCCCGGCACGGCGGTGGAGTGGAACGGCGAGGCCGTCGGCACGATCACCTCCGGCGGCGCGTCGCCGCGTCACGGCGCCTGGCTGGGGCTGGCGCTGGTGCGCGTCGCGGCGGCCCGTCCCGGCACCTCCGTCGCGGTGGCCGGCCACGCGGCGCGCGTCGTGGAACTCGCGTCGCCGGAGGGGGTGCCATGAGCCTCCCGGCCGACGACGGCAAGGTGCTCCTCGAGACCGCGCGATTCCGGGTCGTGCGCCGTCACGATCTCCACGAGGGCGGCGTGCGCGTGCGCGACGTCGTCGAGCATCCGGGGAGCGTCGTGATCGTGCCGATGATCTCGGAGCACGAGGTGTGCCTGGTGGAGGTGGACCGCGTCGCCGTCGGCGACACCCTGCTCGAGCTCCCCGCCGGCACGCTCGACCGGGTGGAGTCGCTCGAGGCGGCGGCGGCGCGCGAGCTGGCGGAGGAGACGGGCTACCGCGCGGGGCGGATCGAGGCGGCCGGGTCGTTCTGGATGTCGCCGGGGATCCTCCGCGAGCGGATGCACCTTTTCGTCGCCGACCGGCTCGTGCCCGGGCCGCAGGCCCTGGAGCCGGGGGAGCGGATCCGCGTGCGCGTCGAGCGCTTCGAGACGGCGCTGGCGATGTGCCTCGACGGGACGATCGCCGACGCCAAGACCATCGCCGGCCTGATGGTGGTCGCGGCGCGCCGGCGCGGGGGCTGACGCCCGCCCCGTCAGCGTCGGGTCGAGCGGTGCCGTGGCCCGGGGGAACGGGCGTCGGCGAGGAGCGACAACCCCCCCACGATGCCGCACACCACCGCGGTGAGGAGGGTGAGCATGCCCACCGCCACCGCCGTCTCCCGGGAGACACCCGACGGTGCGAGCAGGACCGCCATCATCCCCTCGCGCACCCCGACGCCGCCGATGCTGATCGGCAGGAGCATCGCCAGATTCACCAGGGGCACGACGATGAACCAGGTGGCGAGCCCCACCTCGATCCCCAGCGCCCGCCCGATGCAGGCCACGCTGAGCACGCCGCCGATCTGCACCACCAAGCCCCAGGCGATCGCCGAGGCCACCAGCCCCGGCTGGCGCTGGTAGGGGAGGAGCCGAGCGGCGAGGATCTCCGTGGCGCGGCTGGCCGGCACGAGCGCCATGATGCGTTCCAGGTTGCCGACGACGAACCGGGCCGTCGCCAGCACCGCCGCCGTCAACGCGCCCCCGAGGGCCAGCGCCGGGCCCGCGGTGAGCCCCTGCCGGTGGGCCGCGAGCGCCGTGACGGCGATCACCCCCATCGCGGTCAGGCCCGCGAGGCGGTCGGCGAGCACGGTGCAGGCCGCGAGCACCCGCCCGGGGGTGGTGTCGGCCAGTCGGTAGGCCTTCACCACGTCGCCGCCGATCGACGTGGGGAGGAAGAGATTGAAGAACAACCCCTCGAAGAACCGGCGCACGAAGACCGTCACCGGCAGGCCGAAGCCGACGGGGCGCGCGAGCACCGCCCAGCGGAGCGCCGCCACCACCTGCACCGACAGCGCGAGCACCATCGCCGTCGTCCACCACCCCCACGCGACCCCGCCGAGCACCGCCCCGAGGCGGCCCCAGTCGACGCCGCGCAGGGCCAGCGCCATCAGCCCGGCGGTGCCGACGATGCGCAGCACCACCAAGGGCCATGCCGGCCGCGCCGTGCCCTCCGCGCCGCGGCCCTCCCCGGCGGCGTGTGCCGGTGCCGGCCGTGCCTCCTGGGCCGGTGACCCGGGCGCGGCGGCGTGGGGAACGGAGGACATGCGCGGATCCTGCGGGGATTCCCGGGAGGGCGCGGCGTGCGAGCATCGCGGCGCCGCGCGTGTACTCTATCGCGGGGAACGTCGCTGGCGGAACCGCAGATGTGCCCGGCCCGCGGCGGGAAATCGCCCCGTGCGGAGCGTCCCGCCGCCCATCCCTGCCACTCCTCCCCCACGCGCCCCGAGGGCAGGACGACGATGGTCGAATGGATCGTGCCCCTCACCGACGGCGTCGTCGCGCTCTTGCTGATGGTGATCGGGGGCAATCTGGGGAGTTTCCTCAACGTCGTCGCCCATCGGCTGCCGCTGGGCCTGTCGGTGGTCCACGGCGGATCGCGCTGCCCCGACTGCGGCGCCGCCATCCGCTGGCATGACAACGTGCCCGTGCTGGGATGGCTCCTGCTCGGCGGTCGGTGCCGCGACTGCCACGGGCCGATCGCGCCGCGGTATCCGATGGTGGAGGCGACCGCGGCCGTCGTCATCGGCGGGGTGGCGGCCTGCGAGCTGCTCTCCGGCGGCGGCACCGTACCGTACGGCGGCCTGGGGCCCGGCCGCGCCGGCGCCGACAATCTCCTGCTCCGTCCCGACTGGCGCCTCGTGGCCTACGCGGCGTTCCACGCCTGGGTGCTCGTCGACCTGCTGCTGGCGGCGCTGGTGGAAGCGGACGGGAGGGTGGTGCCGAGGCGCTGGACGACCGTCACGCTGGTCGCAACGCTCGCCGCGGTCGCGCTGTGCGACTGGCTCCTGCCGGTCGGCGTGTGGCCGGGCGTCTTCGGCGGCCCCGCGCCGGCGGCGCCGGGATGGGGGCCGCGCGGTCTGGTCGTGGGGATGGTCGGATGGGTCGTGGGACTGGCGGCGGGGGCGATGGTGTCGCCGGCCCTGCGCGACGGTCTGGGGCTCGTGGGCGCAGCGCTGGGGTGGCAGGCGGCGCTCGGCGTCCTCCTGCTCGTGCCGGTCTGTCGGGGCATCCGCCGTCGCTGCGGCGCGCTCTTGGCGCCGGCGGACGAGCCCGCCGTCGACACGCACCCGCTCGACGCGCTCCCGCCGGACGCACCCGTGCTCGACGCACACGGGGCTCCCCCCTCCCCGTCGCCGCACGAGGCCGTCGCGGCTGGGCCGTCGGTGGGGCGCCGGCTGCGGTCCGCAGCGGCGGCGGGGCTGGGGAGCGAGGCGGGCCTGGGAGGCGACCTGTTCCTGGCGACCGCGATCCACCTCGTGGCGTGGCGGTGGTGGACCGGCCTGTGGGGCTGACGCGCCACCCCGTGGCGCGGGGGGGGCGGAATTGGCCGGTTCCGCGGATCCCGTTTTTTCGCGGCGTTTCATCGGCCCCGAGGGAATCGCCAGGCGATCGTGTATAGTTCCGGGATCGGTCAGGGCAGTTCATGCTGGAGAAGCGATGAAGCCAATCGTCGTGGGCCTCGGGGGCGATCGCCCCGAGTCCCCCGCCCGGCGCCCGGCCGCCGCGGTCGACGTCGCGCCGGCCCCCCCATTGGCGGTGCCCAGCAGCGTGTCGATCCCCGGCGGACAGGCCGCCGCGGCCACCCTCGGAGCCGGCCTTTCACCCCGCCCCGCGCGGCCGGGCGCGGCCGCGCCCGTCGCCCCCAAGCCCAAGCACGAGGCGGTCGACGAGGACATCATCCCGGGGATCAAGCGGCGCCTCGGGTTGTGGCTCGAGGATCTGCGTGATCCCGGGCAGCGCGGGGTGATCGTCACCACCACCGTGCTCGTGGCGCTGCTGTTGTACAGCTACCTGCCCGCCCTCTCGATGGCCTCGGTCGCCTGGGCCAACGCCCAGTACGCCCACGGGTGGATCGTGCCGTTGTTCTCGGTGGCGACGCTCTTCTGGTGGCGGCGGCGGGCCACGCTGCCGGTGGCGATGTCGGCGCGGCTCCTGGGCCTCGCGGTGCTCGTGGGCAGCTTCGCGATCCGCCTCGTCGCGGCCCGTTTCCGCATCGTGACGATCGACATGTACACCTTCGTGCCCGCCGTGGCCGCGGTATTCCTCATGGTGGGCGGCTGGAGCGTGATCCGCTGGGCGTGGGCCCCGCTCTTGTTCCTGATCTTCATGTTCCCCCTCCCCGACGAGGCGACCCGCTACCTGCTCGGTCCGCTGCAGACGATCGCCACGAGCATGAGCACCTTCGCGCTGCAGACGCTCGGCCTCGAGGCCTACCGCGAGGGCAATCAGATCAACATCGGGGAGATGAAACTCGGCGTCGTGGACGCCTGCAGCGGCCTGCGCATGCTCACGATCTTCTGCGCGTTGGCCGTCGGGCTGGTGATGGTGGGCAAGCGCACCTGGTGGGAGAACGGCGTGATCCTGGCCAGCGCCATCCCCATCGCCCTCATCGTCAACGCCGTCCGCATCACCATCACCGGCGTGCTGTTCCAGGTGGCCGATTCGGAGTTCGCCGAGCGCGTGTTCCACGACTGGGCCGGCCTGGTGATGATGCCGATGGCCATCGGGATGCTGTTCGCCGAGCAATTCATCCTCTCGCAGCTGTTCCTGCCGGAGACCGACGCCCGGGCGGTGCTCGCGGGCGTCGACGGCGCGGTGTCCCAGCCCGGCGTCGGCGCCGCACCGCGCGGGCGGGCCCGGCCGGCGGTG
>CAISKG010000449.1 GCA_903885855.1 uncultured Planctomycetaceae bacterium | reverse complement strand
CGGCGCGCTGATCGCCCACGGACGGTGCCCCCCGTGGAAGCGGTCATCCATGACCCCGCCGGCCGCGTGCCGGCCGACTCGGGTTTCCACGTTCGGGCACCCTGAAGAAGCCGAGTGCTTTCAGGCGTGTCGGCCGCCGCATGCGGCGGCGGATCGCGTCGTCCAGGGCCTGTTACGATGCGGCCCCGCGGCGATCCCGCCGCGAGCGGTGCGGGCCGCGGGCTACGTGGACGCCGACGGCGCCTTCGACCCGCAGCGCTGCGGCGGGGCCGCCTACTTCCTCGTCTGGGCGGCGCTCGCCGCCCCGGACGACTGGACCTTCCTCGACGCGGCGGTGGAGCGGATGGCCCTCCTCAAGACGCACCTCCTGCTGCCGGAGCCGGGCCAGGAGGTGTGCTTCGGCCCCACCCACTTCTCCCCCGAGGGCACCGCCGACGGCTTCCAGGACGACTGGGGCGAGCGTCCGCGTGACGTCTCCGCGGCGATGCTCTCGGAGCCGGCGCTGTGCCTGCTGTTCGGCGACCGGCCGCGGCGCGAGGGCCCGGCCGTCCCCCGGCCGGCCCCGGCGCTCGAGACCCCGATCCGCGAGGGCTTCCTCGAGGGGTCCGAACGCCGCAGCATCAACGCCGGCCTCGCCCCCCGCGACCGTGTGCCGGGCACGGCCACGGCCGACACCACGGGCGACGACCCCTGGACCCTCGCGGAGTCGCCGCTCGATCTCCTTCCCCTCGATCACGACTACTACCGGCGCGGCACGTTCGCGCGCTTCCGCCGCGCGGCGTCGTCGCCCCTGGCGCGGCCCCCGCTGCGTCGCGAGGGGGTGCTGTTCCGCGCCTTCGACGAGGAGATCCTGGTGGCGCGGCTGGGGTCGTTCGCGGCCGTCGTCCACGCCGGGCCGATCCAGGCCGGGCCCGAGCCGCGCGGCTTCTCCGGCGGCGCGCTGGCGGCCTTCTGGACGCCGACGAGCGGGGCCACGATCCTCGGCCGGCGCCACGACCCCTCGGCGGCGCGCGTGGCGGAGGATTCGTGGGACAACTGGTGGCGCTGGCAGACGCACGCCCTGGCCGGCACCGGCGCCGACGGGCTGCCGTTCAGCTCCGCCCGCCTGCCCCGCGAGCGATTCACCACGACCGATTGGATGGTCGGCTCCGACCGGGCTTCGATCACCCTCGCGGCCCCGCTGCACGCCGCCGGCGAGGGGGGCAACGACGCCGTCGTCGCCGGGGCCCTCGCGGGCGCCGTGACCTTCCGACGCCGCTTCGACATCGACACCGACGGCGTGACGGTCGAGACGCGACTCACGGGGGACGGTGCCGACCGCGTCTCCCGACTGTGCGAGATCCTGCCGGTCTTCGACTCCGCCCCCGTGGCGGGCAGGGCGGCGGCCGTGGAGGCCACGGTGTTCGCCGACACAGGCTCCGGTTGGCAGCCCCTGCCCGATCGCCCGGTGCCGGGCGTGCGGCGGGTGCGGATCGACCGCCGCGAGGGCGCGGTGGAGATCGCCTTCGAGCGGCCGCAGCGGCTGGGAATGGCGCCCGAGGTGGGCTCCACCTGCCGCAACATCCTCGTGGAACTGCTGCGCGACGGCTCCGAGCCCCTCACCGAGTTCGGCGTGACCTACACGATCCGCCCCCTCCTCACCCGGAGGTAGCCGGGGCGGTGATCACGGTGTCCACATTCCGCTACGGGGCGCGCCCGACCCGCACGGTGAGGGTGCGACGGCGGTCGCCGCGGAGGATCTCGAGCGCCACGTCGGCCCCCACCTCCGCATGGAGGATCCGGAAGGCGAGATCGGTCGGATCGTCGGGCCGCTCGCCGTCGAAGGAGAGCACCAGGTCGCCCGGCTGCAGCCCCGCCGCGTCGGCCGGCCCACCCGCCACCACGGTGCGCACCAGCAGGGCACCGGGCAGGGTGCTGTAGCCCACCGGGGGCTCGGTCGAGACGATGCCGATGTACCCCGACTCCACCGGGCGGTGCGCGACCAGCGCCTCGACGACCTTCCGCGCCGCGTTGCTGGGGATGGCGAAGCCGATCCCCTTGGCCGTCGCCGACATGACCCCGATCGTGATCCCCACCACGCTGCCGTGGACGTCCACGAGCGGGCCCCCGGAGTTGCCGGGATTGATCGCGGCGTCGGTCTGGAGGAAGTCGTGGAGCGTGTCGCCGTAGAAGGCCCGCCGCCCGACGGCGCTGACGATCCCGTAGGTCAGCGTGCGGTCGAGGCCGTAGGGGTTGCCGATCGCCCACACCATCTCCCCCACCTCGAGGCCGTCGCTGTCCCCCCAGGTCGCCGCCGGGAGGCCCGCGGCGTCGATCTTGAGCACCGCCAGATCGGTCTTCGGGTCGTGTCCGACCACGGTGGCGGTGAACCGCCGCCCGTCGGCGAGGGTCACCGCGATGCTCTCGGCGTCGTCGACGACGTGGTCGTTGGTGACGATCAGCCCGTCGGCGGCGACGATCACGCCGCTCCCGACGTCGACGTCGGTGAACGACGCGCCGTCGCGCGTGCGCAGGTGCATCGTCTCGTCGGCCGGCTCGCCGGCCCGCCGGGTGGCGGTGACGTTGACCACGGCCGGCCCGATGATGCGGGCCAGCGAGGTGAACAACTTCCCCACGGGGGCCAACTCGCTCACGCGCGCCGCGTCGCGGATCGCCGCCAGCTCGCCCCGCACCCGGGCGTAGTGGATGCGCTCGACCACCGAGGGCGCCGCGATCAACCCCACCAGCGCCAGCAGCGCCGCCAGGAGCGCCACGGTGCGCCACGTCACCGCCGCGCCGCCCCCTCCGCCGCCCGGCCCGGCTCCGCTCGCGCTGGCTCCCACGTCGTCCCTCCGTCGGCTCAGGGTTGCGGCGGCAGACCGTCCAGCACCCGCCGCACCAGGTCGAGCGCGGCCTTCGCCACGCGCACGATCCGCACGTCGGAGGCCCCGACGAGCCGGTGCCGCACGACGCAGGTGCCCTCGGGGCCGTCCAGCGCCATCGACACCGTCGGTCGCTCGCCCGCCGCGGCGATCGCCCTGCCCACCGCCAGGCCGTGCGTGGCGCCCGCCTCGTCACGGCGCCGTCGGGCCATCGCGGCCACCTCCTCGTCGCCGGCGCCGCCGTCGGTGAGGACGACCCCGCCCAGGAACGTGCCCGAGCCCGGCCGGCGGGCCGAGCCCTCGGCCAGGAGCGCCGCCACGCGTCCCTCGGTGGCCACCTCCACGCTGGCCACGGTCGCGCCGGCCGCGGCCAGGCTGCCGAGCGCCGCGTCCTCGATCTCGTCGTCCTCGACGCCGAACACGAGCCCCCCGAGACAGCGCCGGATCGTCGCCTCGACGGGGGCGATGGCGGCCGCGCAGGCCTCCTCGCCGGCCCCGCGGGCGGCGATGCGCAGCGTGATCGTGGCCTCGTGGACGGTGATCCCGACGAGCGGATCGCGCCCGCGGCGCACGAGGTCCGGCAGCATCGCCTCGAGGGCGCTTTCACCGACGCCGAAGCACTTCACACGCCGGAAGGTGATGGTACCGGCGCCGGGCAGCATGGCGAGGATCGCGGGGCCGACGGTGTCGTGCCACATGCGCCGCATCTCCGCCGGCACCCCCGGCAGCGCGAAGACGCGCGCGCCGCCGGCGCCCGAGGGGCCGCGGTCGAGATCGATCCCGGGGGCGGTGCCCTCGGGATTGGGGATCGGCCGGCTCCCGGCGGGGAACTCGGCCTGCCGCCGGTTCGACGCCGGCATCGCCACGCCGCGCGAGGCGAACCGGGCCTCGACGTCGGCGAGGGCCCGCGGGCAGATCTCGAGCGGCACGCCGGCGACCGCGGCGAGCACGTCGCGCGTCAGGTCGTCGGCCGTGGGCCCGAGCCCTCCGGTGACCACCACCACGCCGGCCCGCGCACAGGCCGCCCGGAGGGCCGCGACGCCGTCGTCGAGCCCGTCGCCGATGGTCGTGTGGAATCCGGTCGGCACGCCGAGCAGGGCCAGTTCGCGGGAGATCCACTGGCTGTTGGTGTCCAGACGCTGTCCCGTGACGAGCTCGTCGCCGATCGCCACCACTTCCGCACGAAGTCCGGCCGCCGCCACCGTCGATCTCCTCCGCCGCGTCCCCCACGGGGCACCCCGCCGTCCGGGCCGGCTTCTCCCGGCCCCCCGGCGCCGCACCGCCGCGGCACTGGTCACTTTCCCCGCGCCGGGAAACAATTGCAACGATGAACCTCGGACTGCTCGGATTCGACGACACCTCGGCGGCCGTGATCGACGCAGCCCTCCGGGCGGGCGACAGGATCACGCTCGCCTCGGGCCTGCCGGACGACTGCCCCGCCCGGGCCATTCCCGGCCTCGGCGAGGTGACGTGGGAGCAGCTCCTCGATCCCGAGGCCTGCGACGCGGTGGTGGTGGCCGCGGCGGGCTGGAGCGAGGAGCGGGCCGCGGCCGTGCGGGCGCTCGTGCAGGCCGGTCGGCCGCTGCTGGTCGCGCATCCGCTCGAGGCGTCGATGCTCTTCGCCTACGAGTTGGACATGATCCGGCGCGACTCCGGCGCGGTGCTCGTCCCCTTCCTTCCCGACCGCCTCGATCCGGGCGTGCGCGCCATGCGCGACTGGATCGGCGCGCGGCCGGGGCGCGTGGAGTCGATCATCCTCGAGCGGCGCCTGCGCGACCGGACCCGCGCCACGGTGCAGCGGGAGTTCTGCCGTGACGCAGACCTGGCGCGGGTCCTCGTCGGCCCGCCCGAGCGGCTGTTCACGCTCGGGGCGGCCGATCCCGAGAGTGCGTGGTCGACCCTCGCGGTCGGCCTTTCGCGCGCCGGCCAGCCGACGGTGCGCTGGCAGGTCGTGCGCGCCGACGACCCCGGCCTGTCGGTCACCGCCGTGGCCGCCGACGGAACCGCGCGCCTGGTGCACGCCCCCGCGCCGGGCGGCACCGGCGCACCGGGGGCCTGGACGTTCGACGGCCCCGGCGGCG
>CAISKG010000448.1 GCA_903885855.1 uncultured Planctomycetaceae bacterium | reverse complement strand
GCGACCGAGACGCCTGCGACCGAGACGCCTGCGACCGAGACGCCTGCGACCGAGCCGACCGCGACCGAGCCGCCCGCGACCGAGACGCCCGCGACCGAGCCGCCTGCGACCGAGCCGACCGCGACCGAGACGCCTGTCGACACCCCGGCGGCTGACGCTCCGGCACCCGACGCTCCGCCGGCGGACGCGCCGGCGGCGTCCGAGCCCGCTCCAGCGGAGGCCGCGCCGCAGGGCGGTTCGTGATGCCGGGCCCCGTCGACGATCCGCGGCCGTCGCGCTACGGCACCGCGCGTGGCTTCCGCCTCGCGGGCATCGGGTCGTTCGCGCCGGACGAGGTGGTCACCAACGCCGACCTGGCGGCACTCGGCTGCGATGCCGAGTGGATCCTCGAGCGCACCGGCATCCGCGAGCGCCGCCACGCGCCCGCCGGCATGGCGACGAGCGATCTGGCCGTGGCCGCGGCGCGGAATCTGTTCCGGCGCTGCGGCCGGTCGCCCGCGGAGGTCGATCTGCTCGTCCTCGGCACCTTCACGCCGGACACCTCGATCCCCTCGTCGGCCTGCCTCGTGCAGTCGCAGTTGGGGATCGACGCCCCGGCCATGGACGTCACCGCCGCCTGCGCGGGCTTCGTCTACGCGCTGGTCACGGCGGCGCAGTTCCTGGCCTCGGGGTCGAGCCGGCTGGCGCTGGTGATCGGCGCCGACACCAATTCGCGCGTCGTCGACCCCCTCGACGTGAAGACCTGGCCGCTGTTCGGCGACGGCGCCGGCGCCGTGCTCCTGGAGCGCGACGAGGGCCCCGAGGGGGCCGGCTGCGGCCTTCTCGTCCACGCCCTCGGGTCGGACGGCCGCGGCGCCGAGCTGCTCGTCTGCCCGATGAGCGGCACGCGCCGGCCGGTGTCGGCCGAGGGGCTCGCGCAGCGCGAGCAGTACATGCGGATGGACGGCCGGGCGGTGTTCAAGTGGGCCATCCGGCTCGCCGCCGACAACATCGCCGCGGTGGTGGAACGGGCGGGGCTCTCGCTCGACCGGATCGACGCCTTCGTCCTCCATCAGGCGAACCTGCGGATCGTGGACGGCGTGCGCGACGCGCTGGGCCTGCCGCCCGACCGGATGGTGGTCAACATCGACCGCTACGGCAACACCTCGAGCGGCTCGATTCCGCTGGCGCTCGACGAGGCGTGGTCGGAGGGGCGTGTCGGGCCGGGCAGCACGGTGGTCGTGTGTGGGTTCGGGGGCGGGCTCGCCTGGGGGAGCGCCGTGTGGACGCTGTGAGGGGGCTCCTGCCATGACCGACACCGCGACGATCGAGCGGCTGCCCGCACGCCGCGAGGTGCCCGCCGCCGACACCTGGGATCTCTCGAGCCTGTTCGTCTCCGACGCCGAGTGGGAGGTGGCGCTGGCGGCGTGGGAGGCGCGGATCCCCGAGTACGCGGCGCTGGCCGGCACGCTCGGGCGGGGACCGGAGGCGCTCGCCGCCGCCCTCGACCTCGACCTCGCGCTGGAACGCGAGGGGGACCGCCTGGGCACCTACGCGCACCTCCGCGCCGCGGAGGATCAGGCCGCGCCGGAGGCGCAGCGCATGACCGGCCGCTTCCGCCACGTGGCCACCGACCTGGCGGCCAAGGCGAGCTTCCTCGCGCCGGAGATCCTGGCGATCCCCGCCCCCACGCTCGACGCCTGGATCGCCCTGCCGCCGCTGGCGCCTCACCGGGTGGCGCTCGAGCGGCTGGTGCGCACGCGCCCCCACGTCCTCTCGGAGCGGGAGGAACGCCTCCTGGCGATGCAGGGCACCTTCGCCGGCACGGCGGCGACGGTATTCCGCCAGCTCACCGACGCCGACATGCGCTTCGGCACGGTGGTCGACGGCCGCGGCCGCTCCGTCGAGCTCTCCAACGCCTCCTTCACATCGCTGCTCCTCGACGCCGACCGCGAGGTGCGGCGCACGACCTTCCACCGCTTCTACGAGCAGTACGAGGCCCACGCCAACACGCTGGCGGCGACGCTGGCCGGCAGCGTCGAGCACGACGTCTACGCCGCGCGTGTCCGCAACCATCCCTCGGCCGTCGAGGGCGCGCTGTTCGCCGACAACATCCCCCTGGCGGTCTACGACCAGCTCGTGGCCGCCGTCCGCGCCCACCTCCCGGCGGTCCACCGCTATTACGACCTCCGCCGCCGGCTCCTCCACCTGCCCGACATCCACCACTACGACTGCTACGTGCCGCTCGGCGAGGACGCCCCCCGCCGCCATCGGTGGGGCGAGGCGGTGGATCTCGTGGTGGCGTCGCTCGCGCCGCTCGGCGACGACTACTGCCGGCGCCTCCGGGGCGGGCTCGAGGGGCGCTGGTGCGACCGCTATCCCAACGCCGGCAAGCAGTCGGGGGCGTTCAGCTCCGGGACGTACGATTCCGATCCCTACATCCTCATGAACTTCCGCGAGGAGGGGGTGGAGCACGTCTTCACGCTGGCCCACGAGGCGGGCCATTCGATGCACACGCGCCTCTCGGCGGAGGCCCAGCCGTTCCAGTTGGCCGGCTACACGATCTTCGTGGCGGAGGTGGCCAGCACCTTCAACGAGCAGCTCCTCTCCTCGATGCTCCTGGCCCGGGCGCGGTCGCCGCGCGAGCGGGCCGTGATCCTGGCACGCGAGATCGACACCATCCGCAACACGATCGTGCGGCAGACGATGTTCGCCGAATTCGAGCGGCTCACGCACCGCTCCGCCGAGGAGGGGCAGCCGCTGACGCTCGAGCGCCTGCGGGGAATGTACCGCGGGCTGCTGGACGCCTACTTCGGGCCGGGGTTCGTCGTCGATCCGCAGCTGGAGCTGGAGTGCCTGCGGATTCCCCACTTCTACCACGCGTTCTACGTCTACAAGTACGCCACCGGCCTGGCGGCGGCGATCGCGCTGGCCGAGCGCGTCGCCGGAGGGGGAAAGGCCGAGCTGGAGGCCTACCTGGGATTCCTGCGCGGTGGCCGCTCGCGCTGGCCGCTGGAGCTGCTGCGCGACGCCGGCGTCGATCTCGAGCGGCCGGAGCCGGTGGCCACGGCGCTGTCGCGCTTCGCCCGGCTGGTCGACGAGCTGGAGGCGGTGCTGGCGGAGTGACCGGCGCGGGGCGGACGCCCGCCCGTGGTAGACTCTCCCTCTCCGCCTTCCCCCGGCCGCCTCCCGAGACGGGCCCTTTCCCGCATGCCCGCCGTCGACGTCATCCCCAGGGTCGTGGTCGTGGGGCGCCCCAACGTGGGCAAATCGAGCCTCTTCAACTGGCTCGTGGAGAAGCGGATCGCCATCGAGGATCCGACCGCGGGCGTGACGCGCGACCGGCTCGTGCAGCGCCTCGAGCTCGACGGCCGGGTGATCGATCTGGTCGACACCGGCGGGATGGGCTTCGACGACCCCGACGGCCTGACGGCGTCGATCGACGCCCAGATCGAGGCGGGGCTGGCGTCGGCGGCGCTCGTCGTGTTCGTCGTCGAGGTGCGCAGCGGCCTCCTGCCCGCCGACCGCGAGGTGGCCCGGCGGCTCCGCGGCAGCGGCGCCCCGGTGCTGCTGGTGGCCAACAAGGCCGACGACCCGAAATACGACCTCCTGGTCCACGACTTCGACGGGCTCGGCTTCGGCCCGGCGGTGGTGGTCAGCGTGCGCCAGAACCGCAACCGCGACGGCCTCGTGGAGGCGATCGTCGAGCGGCTTCCGGAGGCCTGGCCCGAGGAGGCGGAGCAGGGGGCGGCGCTGCCCGAGATGAAGCTGGCGATCGTCGGCCGGCGGAACGTGGGCAAGAGCACCTTCACCAACGCCCTGGCACGCGAGGATCGCGTCATCACCAGCCCCGTCGCCGGCACCACCCGCGACAGCGTCGACGTGCGCTTCGAGATCGACGGGCAGTCGTTCCTGGCGATCGACACGCCGGGACTGCGCCGCACGAAGAGCCGCACCACCGACCTCGACTTCTACTCCACCCACCGCGCCCAGCGCAGCATCCGCCGCGCCGACGTCGTGCTGTTGTTCCTCGACGCCTCGGAGCCGATTGGGCGCGTCGACAAGCAGCTCGCCGACACGATCATGGAGGAAGCCAAGCCGGTGGTGTTCGTCGTCAACAAATGGGATCTGTACGCCGGCGGCGTGGCGAAGCGGGAGTGGGTGGAGTACCTCCGTGAGACCTTCCGGAGCATGCCCTGGGCGCCGGTGGAATTCACCACCGCCACCCGGGGCCGCCACGTGAAGACCGTGGTCGACACGGCGCGCCGGCTCTATCGCCAGGCGAGCACGCGCGTGCCGACGGCACGCCTCAACGCCGTGGTCCGGGCGGCGGTGGAGACCAACCAGCCCCCCGCCGACGGCCGCGGCCGTCCGGTGCGCGTCTACTACGCCACCCAGGTGGAGGTGAATCCGCCGACGATCGTCCTCTCCACCAGCGCCCCACGCAGCATCCCCGAGCCGTACCAGCGCTACCTCGTCAACGCCCTGCGGAAGTCGACGCCGCTGGAGGAGGTGCCGATCCGGCTGCTGGTGCGTGGCCGCGGCGGCGGCGAGGGGGAGGCGTCCTGACGCCGGGGCACGGTTTCCGCCGGGCCCCCGGGAGGGTATCCTCTGGGCGGTGTTCCACCCCGTCCCCCCGGTCAGGAGTCCTCCCCGATGAGCGCGCAGGTCCGTCCCGGCACCTCCCCCTCCCTCTCCCGCCGCGACGTGGTCAAGGCCGCCGGTGTCGTCGGGGCCGCCCTCGCGGCGCCCGCCGTCCACGGCCAGAACCCGTCGAGCGACGTGATCCGCGTGGGACTCATCGGCGCCGGCGGCCGCGGCACGGGCGCCCTCCAGCAGGCGCTCTCGGTGCCCGGATCGAACGTCAAGGTGACGGCGATCGGCGACGCCTTCGGCGACCACATCTCGGGCGCCCTGCGCGCCATCGAGGACATGAAGGACAAGATCGACTGCCCGGAGGATCGGCGGTTCGAGGGGCTCGACGCCTACAAGAAGGTGCTCGACCACTGCGATCTGGTGATCCTCGCCACGCCCCCCGGCTTCCGTCCCTTCCACTTCGCCGCGGCCATCGAGGCGGGGAAGCACGTCTTCATGGAGAAGCCGGTGTGCGTCGACAGCTTCGGCGCGGAGCTGTGCCTCAAGGTCGCCAAGCTGGCCGACGAGAAGAAGCGGAAGGTGGTGGTCGGCCTGCAGCGGCGCTACGAGCCGCGCTACCGGGAGACCGTGGCCCGGATCCGCGAGGGGCTCGCCGGCGACATCGTCGGCGGCCAGGTCTACTGGAACGGCGCCGGCATCTGGTACCGCAACCGGCAGCCGAACCAGACCGAGATGCAGTTCCAGGTCAACAACTGGTACCACTTCAACTGGCTCTGCGGTGACCACGTCTGCGAGCAGCACGTCCACAACATCGACGTCGCCAACTGGTTCCTCGACGACATCCCGGTGTCGGCCTACGGCAACGGCGGCAAGCAGAACCGCATCCCCGGCCAGCCCAGCGAGATCTACGACCACCACTGCGTCAATTTCGTCTACAAGAACGGCGCCCGGATCGCCAGCCAGTGCCGGCAGTTCCCCGGCGGCGACGGGCGGGTGGACGAGTTCTTCCAGGGCACGAAGGGCCAGGTGAGGATCGGCGAGATCACCGATTACAAGGGCAAGGTGCTGTGGCGCTACGAGGGCCCGAATCCGAATCCCTACCAGGTCGAGCACGACGAGCTGCAGGCGGCGATCCGCAACGACACGCCGCTCAACAACGCCTACTACGGCACCACGTCGAGCTTCTCCGCCTGCCTGGCCCGCTACGCCACCTACTCCGGCAAGGAAGTGGGCTACGACGAGATGATGAAGCTCGGCATCCGCACGATGCCCGAGAACATGTCGTGGGATTCCGAGCCGCCGGTCATGCCCGACAAGGACGGCAACTACAAGCTGCCCATGCCGGCCGATTTCAAGCTGGCGTGAGGTCGGCCCCGTCGCGCGTGGGCGGGTCGCAGCCTCCCAGGGAGGGGTGTGGATGATCGTCGGCGTGCCCAAGGAGACGAAGCGCGACGAATACCGGGTGGCGATGCTCCCGGTGGGCGTCGAGGAATTGGTGCGCGCCGGCCACGAGGTGATCGTGCAGCGCGGAGCGGGTGCGGGCTCGGGGCTGGCCGACGAGGCCTACGCCGGCTGCGGGGCCAGGCTCGTGGACGGCGCCGCCGAGGTCTTCGGCGGCGCCGACCTGGTGGTCAAGGTGAAGGAGCCCCAGCGGCAGGAGCTCCCCCTCATCCGCCCCGGGCAGGCGCTGTTCACCTACTTCCACTTCGCCGCCGACCGCGGCCTCACCGAGGGCTTCCTCGCCACCGGGGCCACGGCGGTGGCCTACGAGACGCTCCGCGACGAGCGTGGCCGGCTCCCGCTGCTGGTGCCGATGAGCGAGGTGGCCGGGCGCATGAGCATCCAGGAGGGGGCCAAGTATCTCGAGCGGCCGCAGATGGGGCGCGGGATCCTCCTCGGCGGGGTGCCGGGGGTGGCCCCGGCCAACGTGCTGGTCCTCGGGGCCGGCTCCGTGGGGGCCAACGCGGCGAAGGTGGCGGCCGGCTTCGGCGCCAACATCGCGCTGCTCGACACCAACCTCGAACGCCTCCGCTACCTCGACGACGTCACGCCGCCGAACATCGACTGCCTCTACTCCGACCGGCACACCATCCGCGAGCGGCTCGGCTGGGCCGATCTGGTGATCGGCAGCATCCTCATCCCCGGGGCTCGGGCGCCGCATCTGGTGGAGCGCGACGACCTCCGGCTGATGAAATCGGGTGCGGTGATCATCGACGTGGCGATCGACCAGGGGGGCTGCGTGGCCACGAGCCGGCCGACGACGCACGCCGAGCCCACCTACGTGGTGGACGACGTGGTCCACTACTGCGTCACGAACATGCCGGGCGCCGTGGGGCGGACGAGCACCTACGCCCTGTGCAACGCCACGCTGCCCTACGTGCTCCAGCTGGCGGGGGCCGGCGTCGAGGCCGCCGCCCGCGGCAGCGCCGCCGTCCGCTCGGCGATCAACGTGTGGCGCGGCGAGCTCGTCCAGCCGGCGGTGGCCGCCGCCTTCGGCCTGCCCTGCGGCCGGGCGCCGTTCGACGCCGCCTGAGGGAAGGCCCCCGGATCCAGGCATGCAACCCACCACCGGCGCCCCGCCCGAGTCTCTCCGCTGGATCGGCGGTCCCGAGGGCCGCCTCGATCTCCTCGACCAGACGCGCCTCCCCGGGCGGATCGAGTGGGTGTCGTGCACCGACGTGCCCACCGTCATCGAGGCGATCCAGAGCCTCCGCGTGCGCGGGGCGCCGGCGATCGGGATCGCCGGCGCCTACGGCGTGGCGGTGGCCGCTGGCGAGGCGGTGCGGGGCGGCCTCTCGGCCGATGCCGCGCGGGCCCACGTCGTCGGGGCGGCCAACGCGATCGCGGCGGCCCGCCCCACCGCGGTGAATCTCGGCTGGGCGGTGGCGCGCGTGCTGGGGATCCTGCCCGACGGCCCGGCCGCGGCGCTGGCCGCCGCGGCGCTCGCCGAGGCGATGGCGATCCACGACGAGGACCGCCGGCTGTGCGCCGCCATCGGGCGGCACGGCGCCGCGATCCTCCCCGAGGGCGACGTCCTCACCCACTGCAACACCGGGGCCCTGGCCACCGGCGGCGACGGCACGGCACTGGCCGTGATCACCACCGCCTGGGCCTCCGGCCGGCGCTTCCGCGTGTGGGCCGACGAGACGCGGCCGCTCTTCCAGGGCTCTCGGCTCACGGCCTGGGAGCTGGTGGAGCGCGGCGTGCCGGTGACGGTGCTGTGCGATTCCGCCGCCGGCCACCTCCTCGCCTCGGGGCGGGTGGGCTGCTGCATCGTCGGGGCCGACCGGATCGCGGCCAACGGCGACACGGCCAACAAGATCGGGACCTACGGCCTGGCCGTGCTGGCGGCGGCCCACGGCGTGCCCTTCTTCGTGGCGGCGCCGTCGAGCTCCTTCGACCTCACCCTCGTCGACGGGGCGGGAATCCCCATCGAGGAGCGCTCGCCGGCCGAGGTCACCGCCCCCTGGGGGCAGCCGCTGGCCCCCGCCGGCGCGGCGGCCTACAACCCCGCCTTCGACGTCACGCCGGCGCGGCTCATCCGCGGGATCGTCACCGAGCACGGCGTCGTGAGCCCGGTGGACGCCGCGGGGATCGCCCGGATGCTCGGGCGCGGCTGACCTCCGCCCGCCTCTCCCCGGCAGGGCAGACCGCGTGGTCAGGCGCCGCCGCGGACCAGTTCCACCACCGTGCGCACCGGCATGCCGGTGGCGCCGCCGTCGGTCCAGGGGCGCGGCTTCTCCGAGAAGGCCGGCCCGGCGATGTCGACGTGGGTCCAGGGAATGCCCCCCACGAAGCGCTCGAGGAACTTGGCCGCCGTGATCGCGCCCCCCCAGCGTCCCTCGCCGACGTTCTTGATGTCGGCCACCTCGCTGCGGATCTGGTCGTCGTATTCCGGGTACATCGGCAGCTGCCAGACCGGGTCGCCGACGGTCCGCGCGGCGGCGGCGACACGGTCGCACCAGGCCTGGTCGTTGGTGAACAGGCCGGCCACGTCGTTGCCGAGGGCCACCATGCAGGCCCCGGTGAGCGTGGCGGCGTCGATGATGCGGCGCGGCTTCGCCTCGCGCACGACGTCGAGGACGTCGGCGAGCACCACGCGCCCCTCGGCGTCGGTGTTGTGGATCTCGATCGTCGTCCCGCTGCGCGCGGTGATGCAGTCGCCGAGCTTGTAGGCCGCGGGGCCGGTCATGTTCTCCGCCAGCCCGCAGGCCGCGATGAGATTGACCGGGAGGCGCAGGGCGGCGATCGTGGCGGCCGCGGCGAGCATCGCGGCGGCGCCCGCCATGTCGCACTTCATCGTCAGCATGCCGTCGGGCGGCTTGAGCGACAGGCCGCCGGAGTCGAACGTCACCCCCTTGCCCACCAGCGCGTAGTCGGGCTGATCGGCCCCGGCACCGGGGCCGCGCCAGGCGAGCTTCACCAGCCGCGGCGGCCGGGAGCTGCCCCGGCCCACGGCGAGCATAGCCCGGCAGCGCTCCGCCTCGAGACGCCGCTCGTCCCAGACGTCGATCTCGAGCCCCACGCGCCCCGCGATCGTGGCGGCCGCCTCGGCGAAGCTCTCCGGATAGAGGTCCTCCGGCGCCATGTTCACCAGCCGTCGGGCGAGGTTCACGCCGTCGGCGATCAGCGTGCCGGTCGCCACCGCGTCGGCCGGTGCCTGCGACCACACCGTGGAGCCGAACGGCGTGCGCTTCTTCTCGGCCCGGTACAGGTCCTGCCCCACCATGCCCACCGCCGATCCGGCCACGGCCTGCTCCACCTGCCGCGCGCTCCAGGAGCGATCGGCCACCAGCGCCACGGAGGCGCGCCGCCGGCCGGCGAGGAGGCGCGTGGCGGCGGCGGCGGCGCGGTACAGCGTGCCCTGATCGAGCCCGGCCTTCGACCCCAGGCCGACGACGAGCAACTGGCCGGCGGCGATGCCCGCCGGGGCGAGGATCGGCGTGCATTCGTAACGCTTGCCCGTGATCTCGCCGGCGGCGGCCAGGCGGCCGAGGAGGCCGCCGGTGGCCCGGTCGATCTCGGCCGCGGCGCCGCCGGCGGGGGCGTCGTCGGTGACGAACACCACCAGCGCGTCGCAGGGGATCGTGGCGGGAGGCGTGGCGGTGTCGGAGCGGAAGCCGTCGCGCGGGGCGGTGGTGGAGAACTCGGGGATCATGGCGTCATCTCCTGGCCGGAAGCGTGTCGACGGCCGCGTCCGCCGCGGTCATGTGCCGTCGTCGCCCGCTTGTTGTAGCGGTTTTCCCCCGGGGCGGAACCCCGTCCCGAGCCAGGGCTCGAGGAGCGCCAGCAGCACCGGCAGCACCACGAGATTGCCCGCCAGGCCCCCCGCGAGGGTCAGGCAGGAGAGGGCGCCGAACGACACCGTGGGGATGAATCCGCTGGTGGTGAGGGCGAGGAATCCCACCACCAGCGCGAGCGTGGCGAAGATCATCGCCCGGCCCGCCGTCTGGTGGGCGACGTCGAGCGCCGCGGAGAGGGCATGGCCGGCAGCCAGGCGGCGACGGAAGGCGACGATCCAGTGGATGGAGCTGTCGACCGAAAGGCCCATCGACACCGCCGCGATCATCGCCGTGCCCATGTTGACCCGTTGCCCGCACCAGCCCATCAGCCCGAGGACGACGAAGATCGGCAGGGCGTTGGGCACGAGCGCCACCAGCGCCACCACCACGCTGCGGAAGGAGAGGGCGAGGAGGAGGAAGATGCCGACGGCCGCCACCAGGAAGGTGAGCCACTGGTCGCCGAGCATCCGATCGACGAGCTTCGCCAGGAGCACGAAGAATCCGGTCACCTCGCCGCCGGGCCCCGGACCGGACTCCTCGGCGACGATGCGCCGCACCTGCTCGATGATGGCGCGCTTCGCCGCCGCCGGCTGCCGTTCCCGGGCGCGGAGCATGACGCGCAGCCACGTCGAGCCGTCCTCGGGGTCGGTGCCGATGAGGGACCGGTCGAGTTGGGGGAGCTGCTGCCGCAGCAGGGCCACCGCGCCCCCCACCGCCCAGTTGCCCACCGGCGACCCCGCCACCCCCTCCAGCGGCACCGGCGAGATCGTCGTCAGCACGTCGGCCAGCGACAGGACCTTCGTCAGCCCCGGGGCCGGCACCCCGTCGGGGCCGGGCACCGTCACCTCGTCGCGGAGGCGCTGCGAGAGGCGCGTGAGGCGCGCGAGCGTCGCGCCGTCGATCGGCCCGGGGGCGGGCACCAGCACGTCCCACACGCCCGCCCCGCCGAGGCGCGACTCGATCACGTCGTAGGAGCGGACGATGGGGCTCGAACGGCGGAAATTGCGGGTGAAGTCGGTCTCCACCTCGAGGCGGCCCATGCCCGCGATGGCGGCGGCGACGACGAGCGCCGAGACCGCCAGGATCCGCCCCGGATGGCGGACGATGCGCCGCACGAGGCGGTCGAGCCCGAGATCGAGCAGGCCCTCGCCCCAGGCGCGGCGCGGGTCGGCGTCGAAGCCGCCGGCCAGCGACAGGAACGGCACCGTCAGCGCCGCGGCCACCAGCACCATCACCGCCCCCACCGCCGTCATGATGCCGAAGTCGTGCACGGGCCCCACGGCGCTGGTGACGAGCGACCCGAAGCCGATCACGTCGGTGGCGATGGCCCCCAGCACCGGCCAGAAGAGGAGGTCGATCGAAGCCTCGAGGGCGGCCCGCGGCGCCGCCCCCTCCTCGCGCCGGCGACGGTACTCGACGACGACGTGGACGACGGTGGCGATCGCCACCACGGTGATCATCGCCGAGAGCATCGTCGAGACCATCGTCAGGCGCAGGCCCGCCACGGCCAGCGCGCCGCGCGTCGTCCACAGCGCCAGCACGACCACCGCCAGCGGCACCACCACCCAGCGCACGCTGCGGAAGGAGACGAGGAGGACGAGCCCGGCGAGCAGCCCCGAGGCGGTGCCGAGGAGGTTGCCGTCGCGCTCGAGCATCGCGAAGCCGTCGCGGAGCATCGCCGGCTCGCCGGCCACCGTGCCGCCGGGCAGGTCGGCGACCGCGGCCCGGATCCCGTCGATGGCGTCGGCACGGCTCACGCCCGCCACCGCCCCGGCCGGCGCGAGGACGCAGACCACCGCCGCGGTGCGGTGGTCGGCGGAGACGGCGTAGCCCTCGAGGAGCTCGACCAGCCGCCGGGCGGCGGGATTGGAATCGATGTTCACGATGCCCGCGCCCAGCGGCGTGCTCGCCAGGCTGGTCGCCGAGGCCACCCCCGGCACGGCGCCCAAGCGCCGCGTCACGTCGCCCAGGCGTGCGATGCCCTCCGGCCCGAGCAGGTCCGGGGCGTCGTAGGCCGCGAGCACCACCTCGCTCGATCCGAAGGCCCGCTGCAGCCTGCGGTAGGGGCCGAGGGCCGGATCGGTGCGGTCGAACATCGTGTCGATGGAGCGCACGAACTCGAGGTCCCGCGACCGCTCCACCGACACCGCCGCCAGGACGAGCGCGAGGAGGAACAGCGGCACCCGCCAGGCCACGAGCCACGCGGCGACGCGCCCGCTCCACGCTCCCGGCGCCGCGCGACCGTCCGGCGTCTCGGGGGTGGGGGCCATGGGCAGGGGGGGGAGACGGGGCGTGCGGCGGGATCGTGAGCGACCGGGGCGACGCCGGGATGGGGCGACGTCCGCGGCGGCGGGGCAGGGCCCGAGCCCCGGGAAGAACGGGGCTCCTGGCGCGGCGTGGCGGGCGACGGCGACATCTTAGCCCGCCTGCGCGAAGTCGTCGTCGGGCCCTCGGACGTGACGGAACCCCTGCGGGGCCCGGGGCTTGCGGGACGGCGGTCGTTCCGCGGATGGGCCCTCGCGCCCGGCGCGGCGCGCCGCCGTGCGCATCCCGCGCGCGGCGCGGCCGGCGGCTTCGCCCGTCGGCCGGGATTGCCCCGTCCACCGGCGCGGCGGACGGCGTGCG
>CAISKG010000447.1 GCA_903885855.1 uncultured Planctomycetaceae bacterium | reverse complement strand
TGCGAGGCGGGCAAGCACGTCTACGTGGAGAAGCCCTGCTGCCAGGTCCCCTCCGAGGGGGCCGCGATGCGATCCGCCGCGCGCCGCCACGGCCGGGCGGTGCAGGTGGGCACGCAGCGTCGCTCGAGCGCCGCGATCCGCGAGGCGATGCGACTCCTCCACGACGGCGAAATCGGCCGCGTCTACGCGGCGCGGGCCTTCTACGCCGCCGGCCGACCGTCGATCGGCGTCGGCAAGCCGGCGCCGGTGCCCGCGGAGATCGACTGGGGCCTGTGGCAGGGGCCGGCCCCGCGCCGCGACTGGATCGACAACCGGGTGCACTACAACTGGCACTGGTTCTGGCACTGGGGCAACGGCGAACTGGGCAACAACGGCGTGCACACCATCGACCTGTGCCGCTGGGGCCTGGGGGTCGACTTTCCGGAGGCGGTGACCTCCGCCGGCGGCCGCTACGCCTTCCAGGACGACCAGGAGACCCCCGACACGCACGTCGTCAGTTTCCAGTTCCCCGACCGTCGGCTGATCACCTGGGAGGGGCACAGCTGCAACCGTCTCGGGGAGCAGGACTTCATCTCCTTCTACGGCGAGAAGGGTGGCCTGCGGCTGGGGGACGGCGGCGCCTTCACCCTCTTCGACGCCGCCGGCAAGCCGCTGCGCGAGGCGCCCGGCACGCGCGGCGACCGGGAGCACCTCCTCGACTTCCTCGCCGCGATCCGTTCCGGCCGGCACGAGGGGCTGGCCGCGGGGATCGACACCGCCTGGCCCAGCACGCTGTTGTGCCATCTGGGGAACATCGCGCACCGCACCGGGAGGGCGCTGCGCTGCGACCCGGCCGACGGGCGGCCGCTCGGCGACGCGGAGGCGGTCGCCCTCTGGAGCAGGGACTATGAGCCAGGCTGGGAACTCCCCGGCTGACGGGCCGGGCGTCGACGACCGGCGGCGCAGGCTCGTGGCCGCCGCAGGGGCGCTCGTCGCCGGTGTCGCCGTCGGCAGCGACGCGGCCGGCGCGGCCGACGAGCCCGCCGCGCGGCCGGCCGACGGCGCGACGGCGATCGAGGTGGCGCTGCTCACGCACGCCGGCGGCGCCCACCTGGGGGCCTACCTGCGGGCGCTGGCGGCGTCGCCGGCGGTGGCGCAGGTGCGCGTCGCCGACCCGGACGGCGCCGTCTTCGACGAGGCCCGCGCCGTGCTGGGGGGAAAACTGGCGCTGCTCGACCGCGATGCGGCCGCCGTGCTCGCCGCCGGCCGGCCGCGGATGGCGCTGGTGTCGATGGAGGGGGCGCGGGCGCCGGCGGCGATCCGCGCGGCGCTCGAGCGCGGCTGCCACGTGCTGGCCGAGAAGCCGGCCTGCGCGTCGGTCGAGGCCTTCGCGGCGCTGGCGGCGCTCGCCGGCGAGCGTCGGCTGTCGATCGCGCTGGCGCTGGCCAACCGGCTCAATCCCGAGGTCGTCGAGGCGAAGCGCCGCCTGGCCGCGGGGGCCATCGGCCAGCCCATGGCCGTCGAGATGCACCTCGTGCAGGACCAGACGCGCCTCACGCGGCGCGAGTACCAGCGGAGTTGGTTCGCCGACCGGACCCGCGCCGGCGGCGGCCACCTCGCCTGGCTCGGCATCCACTGGCTCGACCTGGCGATGCATCTGGTCGGTGAACCGATCGCGAGCGTCAGCGCCTACACCGCCAACCGGGGCGGCCAGCCGGTCAACATCGAGGATTCCGCGGTGCTCGCCTTCGCCTTCCGCGGCGGCGCCCTGGGGACGCTCGCCTCGGGCTACTGGCTCGACGCCGGCTTCCAGTCGCACCTCCGCATCTGGGGCAGCGCGGGATGGCTGTCGATCGACGCGGCCCCCGAGGCCGTGCTCCGCGTGCGCGCCGCCGGGGGACCCGCCGACGGCGAGGTGGTGCGAACCGGGGCGGGCGGCGATGCGTACGGAGTGTTCGTGGACGCGGTGGCCGGCGCCATCGGCCGCGACGCCCCCCTGCCGGTGACCACGGAGGAGTCGCTCCGCGTGGTGCGGACGGTGTTCGCCGCCTACCGGGCCGACGCGGACGGCGGCCGCGCGGCGGTCGACTGAAGCGCGGCCGGGCCGATTCGACGGGTTCTTCGAGGAGCACGGCTCACATGGATGCGTCCGATCGCCCGACGACGGTTCCCTGCCGGGGATGGTGGGAGCAGGATTTCTATGGCCGCCAGCCGATGGAGGACCTGGCCGTCACCGTGGCGGGGCGGAGCCTCGTCGGTGCCGGGCGCGACGTCGTGGGGCGTTTCTCGCTCGACGGCTTCGTGGCGGCCGACGGCCGGGTCTCGATCGAGAAGCGCTACGTGGGGCGCCACAGCGTGTTCTACGAAGGGCAGACCGACGGCGAGGGGCGGCTGTGGGGGATGTGGGCCCTGCCCGGCTACCGGGGACGATGGCTGATCGAACTCGGGCGGGCCGCCGCGACCGACCGCGACGACGACGTGCCGGGGGGGGCCGGGCCCATCGCCTGACCGACGGCCCCCTGCCCCGCTCCGCCCGGCCGCGGCCCCGAAACCGGTGCCGAAGCCGGTTTTGCGCCGTTTCCTGCAACGTCGGCGGCGACGTGGAGGCAGGCCCCGGTGGCTTGCCGACGAGAATCATGGTGGACTAGCATCCGCCCACCCGCGGGGCCGTCGCCGCCCCGGCGGCCGGGATCGCCAGACCGCCGGAGCACCGCCGCCATGGATCGACCGTCGCCGGCCCCGGGACGAGCCACCCGCCGGTCCCTGCTCGCCGGAGCGCTCGGCGGCCTCCCGGTCGCCGCCGCCCTGCCGGCGCTCGAGGCCCTCGCCAACGGCGGTGCCGCCGGGCGGGACGTCTCCTGCATCTTCATCTGGACGCAGGGGGGCACGAGCCACCACGACACCCTCGACCCCAAGCCCCGGGCCTCGTCGGGGGTTCGCGGCCCGCTGGGGGTCGTCTCCACCGCCGTGCCGGGGGTGGTGTTCAGCGAGCTGTGCCCGCGGCTGGCCCGCGAGCTCGGCCGCTATTCGCTGCTGCGCAGCTGGAATCCGCGCAACGCCGGCCACGGGGTCGCCGACCACTGGTGCATGTCGGGGCGCAACGTCAATCCCACGATCGTCTATCCGTGCGTGGGCTCGGTGGTCGCGCACCAGCACGGCTTCAAGTCGGCCCTGCCGCCGTTCATCCAGCTCGGTTCGCACGTCGACCGCTCGAGCAACGGCGGCCTGCCGGGGGTGCTCGGTCTCGAGCACGGGGCCTTCGAGGTCCACGCCGATCCGGCCGCCGACGCCTTCTCCGTGCGCGACATCACGCCGCCGCTCGGGATGGAGATGACGCGCATCGACCGCCGCCGCGGCATCCTCGAGCGCCTCGACCGCCTCCAGCGCGCGGCGGATCTCCAGCCGGCCGCGTTCGACGCGCTCGACGAGCACTACAAGACCGCCTTCACGATGATCACCGCGCCGCAGACGCGCGCCGCCTTCGACATCGCCGCCGAGCCGGCGGGGCTGCGCGACGACTACGGCCGGACGCAGTTCGGGCAGCGCCTCATCCTCGCGCGGCGTCTGGTGGAGGCCGGGGTGCGGTTCGTGACGGTCAGCGATCCGGGCTGGGATCACCACACCGACTGCTTCGCGGGGCTCAAGGGGCGCATGCCGGCGGTCGACCAGGGAATCCCGGCCCTGCTCGCCGATCTCGCCGCACGCGGGCTCCTCGAGCGGACCCTGGTGGTGTGGATGACCGACTTCGGCCGGACGCCCAAGATCAATCCCGCCATCGGCCGCGATCACTGGGCGAGCGCCGGGTTCGTCGTCATGGCCGGGGCGGGGGTGCCGGGAGGGCTCGTGCTCGGCGAGACCGACGCCGACGGCGGCGCGCCCAAGTCGCACGAATACGCCACCGAGAGCGTGGTGGCCACGATCTACCACAAGCTCGGCCTGCCGCTGGATCTCACCGTCACGGCCGCCGACGGCCGGCCGGTACGGCTCCTCGAGGGGGAGCCGATCCGCGAATGGCTCTGACCGCCCTCCGCCGTCGCCGCCAGGACGCCGCGCTCCCCGCGCTCCGGTGGATGCCGTGGGTGGCGGCGCTCGCGCTGCTGCTGCGGGGGGTGTCGGCGTCGGCGGGCGACGCCGCGGGCGACGCCGCGATCGAGATCGTGCCGGGGCGCGTGGAGCTCGACGGCCCCTTCGAACGCGTCCAGCTGCTCGTGCGCGCCGCCGGCGCGGAGCCGCGCCTGGCCGCCGACCTGTCGCGCGAGTGCCGGTACGTCTCGGCCGACCCGGCGGTGGCGGAGGTCTCGCCCGCGGGGGTCGTGTCGGCCCGGGGGGAGGGGGTGACGCGGATCGACGTGGAACGGGGATCGACGCGGGCGAGTGTCGAGGTGGCCGTCACCGGTCTGGCCGCGGCGCGCGTCGACTTCGAGCGCGACGTGCTCCCCGTGATCACCCGGGCCGGCTGCAATGCCGGGTCGTGCCACGCCAGCCAGTACGGCAAGGGGGGCTTCGTCCTCTCCGTGATGGCGTTCGACCCCGCGCTCGACCATACGGCGATCGCCGTGTCGTCACGCGGCCGCCGCATCGACGCCGACCATCCCGCCGGCAGCCTGCTGCTCCAGAAAGCGACGGGCAACGTGCCCCACGGGGGCGGTCTGCGGATCGCCGCCGACACGCCGGACCACCGCCTCCTGGCCGCCTGGATCGGCGCCGGTGCCCCCGGGCCGGGCCCGGCGCCCGTCGCCGTGACGGGCCTGGCCGTCGAGCCCGCGGCGCGCGTGGGGGCCGCGGGGAGCGCCCAGCAACTCCGCGTGGTGGCCACCTACGCCGACGGTCGGCGCCGCGACGTCACCGCCTGGACGCGCTTCGACGCCATCGACGAAGGGGTGGTGCGGGTCTCGCCGGAGGGGCTGGCGACGCCCCACGGCCGCGGCCAGGGGGGCGTGATGGCCCGCTTCGGCGGCGAGGCGGCGGTGGCGACGTTCGTCGTTCCCTACGAGGGGGCTCCCGACATGGCCGCGCGGCTGGCCGACCTCGCCTCCGGGCACCCGCTCGACGCGCTCGCCGCGGCGAAGTTCGCCGAACTCGGCCTTCCCCCCTCCCCTCCCTGCGACGACGCCACCGTCCTGCGCCGCGCGTTCCTCGACGCCACCGGCGCCCTCCCCACGCCGGAGGAGACGCGGGCCTTCCTCGCCTCGGCCGATCCGGAGAAACGCGTGCGGCTGGTGGACGAGCTCCTCGGCCTCACCGGCGATCCGGCCCGCGACCGGCACCTCGACCGCCGCGCCGCCTGGCAGACGCTCCGCTGGGCCGATCTGATCCGCAACAATTCGGCCGTGGTCGGCGAGAGCGGGATGTGGGCGCTGCACAACTGGCTGCGCGAGAGCTTCCGCACGGCCAAACCCTTCGACCGCTTCGTCACCGAGCTCGTGACGGCCCGGGGGTCGGTGTTCTCCAGCGGCCCCGCCAACTACTTCCGCATCGCCAACAACCCCGCCGACCTCGCCGAGAGCACGGCGCAGCTCTTCCTCGGCACCCGCCTGCAGTGCGCGAAGTGCCACCATCATCCCTACGAGCGGATGGGGCAGGACGACTACTACGGCTTCGCCGCCTTCTTCGCCCGGGTGGCGACGAAGGGATCGGCGGAGTTCGGGATCTTCGGCGGCGAGACGATCGTCGTCGTCCGCGACTCCGGCGAGGTGTCGCACCCGCGCACCGGCGCCGTCGCGGCCCCCGCCGCGCTCGACGGCACCGCCGCCCCCGGCGACGCCGAGGATCGGCGGGTCGCGCTGGCCCGGTGGATGACCTCGCCCGGCAACGACCTCTTCGCCCGCAACGTGGTCAACCGGACCGTGGCGTCGCTGCTCGGCCGCGGCCTGGTCGAGCCGGTCGACGATCTCCGGTCCACCAATCCCCCGTCGAACGCGGCGATGATGGAGCTGCTCGTCGCCGAGCTCCGTTCCGCGGGCTTCGACCTCCGGCGGCTCGAGCGCTTCATCATGACGTCGCGGCTCTACGCCCTCTCCTCGCAGCCGCTCGAGGCCAACGCCGCCGACGACCGCTTCTACAGCCACGCCGCCGTCAAGCGGCTCCCCGCCGAGGCGCTCCTCGACGCCATCGACGACGTGACGCTCGTGCGCACCAAGCACCCGGGCCTGCCCGCCGGGACGCGGGCCATCGAGCTCCCCGACGCCGCCGCCGCCGGCACCAATCCCTTCCTCGTCACCTTCGGCAAGCCGAAGCGGGCGAGCGTCTGCGAGTGCGAGCGGTCGCCCGACGAGAACCTCGCCCAGGCGCTCCACACCCTCAACGGCGACATCCTGGCCGCGAAGGTCGCCGACGGCGCGGGGCGCGTGGCGAAGCTCGTGGCCGCGGGCACGCCGCCGGAGGCCTGCGTCGAGGAGCTGTGGGTCGCGGCGCTGTGCCGGCCGCCGACGGAGGCCGAGCGGGCCGAGGCGCTCTCCGCGATCGCCCTGGCGCCGACCCCCGCCGAGGGGCTGCAGGATCTCCTCTGGGCCCTGCTCAACTCGAAGCACTTCCTCTTCGTGCGCTGACCATGCCCGCCATCCGCGCCCGTCGCCTCCTCCTCGCGCTCGTCGTCGCGGCGCCGGCCGCCCCCGCGCCGGCGCAGACCAACAACGCCTATCCGATGCTCATGAGCCTCCGGCCCGCGGCGGCGGTGGTGGGGGGCGCGTCGGAGCACGAGCTCTCCGCGCGCTACAACCTCGCCGGCGCCGGTGCCGTGATCGTGTCGGGCCGGGGCGTGCGCGCCGAGGTGGTGCCGCCGGAGACCGAGAAGCCGGAGGACCGCACGCGCAACGACGTCCAGGCCTCGAAGACGCGCCTGCGCGTCACCTGCGATCCCGACGCGGTGCCGGGGATCCGCGACATCCGCGTCGTCACCCCCCACGGCCCGAGCACGGTGGGGCAGCTGGTGGTGGCCCGCGAGCCGGTGGCGGTCGAGAACCCGGACAACGACGTCCCCGAGAAGGCCCAGCCGGTGTCACTCCCGGCGGCCCTCTGCGGGGCGATCGAGAAGGCGGAGGACGTCGACTTCTGGCGCCTGCGCCTCGAGGCGGCGGCCACCGTGACCTTCCACATGACGTCGCAGCGGCTGCAGAACCGGCTCCACGACATGCAGAGCCGCGTCGACCCGCTCCTCACGCTCCGCGACGCCCGCGGCGCGACGGTCGCCTCCGCCGACAACGCCCTGGCCGGCGATCCGCTGCTGCGCGTGGACCTCGCGGCCGGCGAGTACCTCCTCGAGGTGCGCGACGTGCGCTTCCAGGGCAACGGCGACTGGACCTATTGCGTCGAGGCTTCGGCGCGCCCCTTCCCGACGTCCGTGCATCCCCTCGCCGTGGCCGCGGGCAGCACGCCCGGTCTCGAGCTCTTCACCGGGGGGGCCGCGGCGCTGGGGCCGGTGCCGGTGGCGATTCCCCCCGACGCCCCGGCCGGGCCGCTGCGCGTCGCCCCGGTGGCCGATGGCACGGCGCTGGCCGACGTCGGCGTGCTCGTGACGCCGCTTCCGATCGTCGTCGAGGGGCCGCGGGCGGCCGACGCCCCCCTGCCGGTGGCCGTGCCGGCGGCGGTCGCCGGCCGGATCGACGCCGAGGGGCAGGCCGACCGGCATGCCTTCACGGCGCGGGCGGGCGAGGCCTTCGCCTTCGAGGTCTTCGCGCGGCGGGCCGGCTCGTTCCTCGACGCGCGGCTGCGCGTGCTCCGGGCCGATGGCACGGCGCTCGCCGACGCCGACGACGCCACCTTCGAGCGCGTCTCATCCGCCGATCCGCTCCTCGAGAACTGGTCGGCGCCGGCCGACGGGGAGTATCTCGTCGAGGTGCGCGACGTCCACGGCCGTGGCGGGCCGGGATATCCCTACGCGCTCACGCTCACCCGCTTCGAGCCCGGCTTCACGCTCGAGGCCGACACCGACAAGACGCTCCTCGCGCCGGGGCTGGCGGCCCCGCTCTACGTGCGCGCGGTGCGGCGCGGGGGCTTCGCGGGGGCGATCGACCTGGCGCTGGAGGGGGCGCCGCCGGGGGTGGAGGTCGTGGCGGGGCGGATCGCGGCCGGCGCGAGCGACGGCTGCCTGTGGCTCCGGGCGGGGCCGGAGGCGGCGCCCTGCTTCGGGAACATGACGATCCTGGGGCGGGCGGTCGGCGCGGACGGGGGCGCGGCGGCGCCGGCGCCGGTGCGGGCCGCGATCCTCCAGGAGGTCTACCTGCCCGGCGGCGGGCGCGGCCATTATCCGGTGTCGTTCCACACCGTGGCGGTGGGAGCGCCGCTCGACGTGCGCGCGGTGACGCTGAGCACGACCGACGTCCGGCTCACGCCCGGCGGCACCTGCCGCATCGACGTCACGGTGGAGCGCGCCCCCGACTACGCCGGCAACATCACGCTCGACTGCATGCTCCAGCACCTCGAGACCCCCTACGGCAACCCCCTCCCCAAGGGCGTCACCGTCGACGGGGCCGCCAGCAAGACGCTCCTCGCGGCCGGCGAGACGACGGGCCACCTCACGCTCCGCGCCGCCCCCGACGCGCCCGCGATCGAGGGGCAGCTCGTCCCCGTCACCGTCCACGTGCCGATCAACTTCGTCATGAAGCACACCTTCTCCGGAGCGCCGGTCCGCGTCTCCGTGGCCGCCCCCTGACCGCCATGTCCTCCACCTTCGACCACCGCTATCCCTCCGTCGACGACCTGCGGGCGGCGGCGCGGCGGCGGATCCCGGGCTTCGTCTTCGACTTCCTCGACGGCGGCTGCAACGACGACGTCAATCTGCGGCGGAACGTCGAGGACTTCCGCTCCGTGGAATTGCGCCCGCGCTACCTGCGGCCGCGCGGGAAGGTGACGCTCGAGACGGAGCTCTTCGGCCGCGTCTGGGGGGCGCCGTTCGGCGTCTGCCCGGTGGGGCTGCAGGGGCTGGTCTGGCCCGGCGCCTGCGAGGCGCTGGCGGCGGCCGCCACGGCCCACCGACTCCCCTTCATCCTCAGCACCACGACCACCGCCGATCCGGAGACCATCGGCCGGATCACCGGCGGCACGCACTGGTTCCAGTTCTACGTGCCGGTGGAGGCCGACCTCCGCGAGGCCCTCCTGCGGCGCGTGGAGGATTCGGGCTGCCGCGTGCTCGTGCTCCTGGCCGACGTGCCGGTCTTCGGCTACCGCCCCCGCGACATCCGCAACCGCTTCGCCGTGCCGCCGCGCATCGGGACCAGGACGGTGCTGCAGATGCTCGCCCGGCCGGCCTGGGGGATGGCGATGCTGCGCCGCGGCAAGCCGACCTTCGCCACGCTCCGCCCCTACCTCCCCCCGGACATCGACCTGCGCCAGCTCGCCGACTTCATGGACCGGACCTTCACCGGCCGGCTCACCGGCGACGACCTGTCCCGGATCCGCGACCGCTGGAAGGGGACGCTCGTCCTCAAGGGGGTGGCCAATCCGGAGGATGCCGAGGAGGCGGCGGCGCGGGGGCTCGACGGGATCATCGTCTCCAACCACGGCGGTCGGCAGCTCGACGCGGGCCAATCGTCGATCCGGGCCCTGCCGGAGATCGTCGCGGCGGTGGGGGCGAGGATGCGGGTGATGATCGACAGCGGCGTGCGCTCCGGCCCCGACGTGGCCCGGGCGCTGGCCAGCGGTGCCCGCTTCGCCTTCCTCGGCCGGGCGTTCATGTACGGCGCCGCGGCGCTGGGCGATCGCGGGGGGGAGCACGTCGCGGAGATGATCACGCGGCAGCTGCGGCAGGTGATGGAGCAGATCGGCTGCGAGCGGACGGTCGATCTGCCCGCGCACCTGGTGCGCGGCTGAGTCGGACGGTGACCCTGGAGGATCCCATGCGGCACGCGGGCGGATCGGTGACGACTCCGGCGGCGCGGGGCGGGGCACGGTGCGGCATGGCCGTCGCCGCGCTGATCCTCGTCGTGGCGGGGGCGGCGGGGAGCCGCGCGGCCGGGGACGAGGGGCTGCGTGCCGGTGCCGCGCTGGTGGACGTGACGCCGCTCGAGCTGCCGGTGCTCGTCAACGGCGGGATGACGTCGCGGTCGCTCGACCGCGTCGCCTCGCCGCTCCACGCCCGGGCGCTCGTGCTCGAGTCGGCGGGGCGGCGCGTGGCCATCGTGATCGTCGACAGCTGCATGCTCGCCCGGCCGTTCCTCGACGAGGTCAAGCGGCTGGCCGCCGCACGCACCGGGATCGCCCCGTCCGACATGCTCGTCGCCGCCACGCACACCCACAGCGCTCCGGCGGCGATGGGGTGCCTGGGCACCGACGCCGATCCGGCCTACGTCCCGTTCCTCCGCGAGCGGATCGTGGAGGCGATCGATCGCGCCGCGGCGGCGCTCGAGCCGGCCGAGATCGGCTTCGCCCGCGCCGACGCGGCGGAGTACACGGCGCTGCGTCAGTGGATCCGCCGCCCCGACCGCGTCGTCGACGATCCCTTCGGCAACCGCACCGTGCGGGCCAACATGCACGCCGCGGCGAATCCGGACGACGTCACGAGCGAAGCCGGCCCGGAGGATCCGGAATTGGGGATGATCTCGCTCCGCGCCGTGGGCGGCCGTCCGATCGCGGTGCTGGCCACCTTCTCGATGCACTACTTCGGCGCCGCCGATCTCTCGGCCGATTACTTCGGCCTCTTCTGCGCGGATCTCGAGCGGCGTCTCGCGCCGCCGGGATCGGCCGGGCACGACTCGGCCGTCGTCCTCCTCGCCCACGGCTGCAGCGGCGACATCTGGCGCGTCGACTACGCCGTGCCCAAGGAGCGCCGCCCCGATCCGACGATCGCCGACTACGCCGCGGGGCTCGCGGCGATCGCCGCCGGCGCCTGCGCCGGCGTCGAGCACCGCGGCGACGTCACCCTCGCCATGGAGGAGCGGCGTCTGGCGATGGAGTACCGCCGCCCCGACCGGCAGCGGCTGGAGTGGGCGGAGCGGATCGTGGCCGGGCTCGGGGGGCGGCCGCCGTCGACCCAGGAGGAGGTCTACGCGCGCGAGCAGGTGATCCTCCACGGCCTGCCTCCGGCCGAGGTGGTGGTGCAGGCGCTGCGCGTGGGGGACGTGGCGATCGCCACCACCCCCTGCGAGACCTACGCCGTCACCGGGCTCAAGATCAAGGCGGCCAGCCCGCTGGAGCGGACGCTCGTCATCGAGCTGGCCAACGGCGGCGACGGCTACATCCCCCCGCCGGAGCAGCACGCCCTGGGGGGCTACAACACCTGGCCGGCACGATCGGCGGGGCTCGAGACGGAGGCGGAACCGCGGATCTGCGAGGCGGCGATCGGCCTCCTGGAGCGCGTCTGTGCCGCGCCGCGACGAGCGCCCGCGCCCCCCGCCGGCGCGGCCGCGGCACGGATCCTCGGGGCGGGGCCGGTGGCGCTGTGGCGGCTCGACGATCCGCAGGGGCCCCATGCGGCCGACGCCTCACCCCACGGTCACGACGCGGTGTACGAGCCGGGGATCACCTTCTGGCTCGAGGGGCCGGCGGGCATCGCGCCGCCGGGCGTCGTGAACCGGGCCTGCTGCTTCGCCGGCGGGCGGCTGCGCGCGCGGCTTCCCGGGCTCGGCACCCGTTACTCGGTGGCGGCGTGGGTCTGGAACGGCCTGCCCGACGGGGCGCGCGACGTGGCGGGCTGGATCGTGTCGCGGTCCCCCGACCACGGTCTGGCCGCCGATGGCGATCACGTCGGCCTCCTCGGCGCGGGGGAGAGGGCCGGCCGGCTCGTCTACCTCCACGGCGACGGCGCCCCGGTGGCTGGCTCGACGCCGGTGGACCGCTGGAGCTGGCACCATGTCGTCTTCGTGCGCGACGGGGCCACGGCCCGGGTATTCCTCGACGGGCGGCTGGAGATCGAGGCCCCGGTGCCCCCCACGAGCGGCCCGCCGCCCGAGGCCCTGTTCCTCGGCGGGCGCAGCGACCGGGCCGACGGCTGGGAGGGGCGGCTCGACGAGGCGGTCGTGTTCGACCGGGTGCTCGACGAGGCGGAGATCCGCCGCCTCTTCGGCCTCTGAGCGGCCGGATTGGGGTTGCGGCGGCGGCCGGGGAACCCTATTCATCCCCGGCCCTTCCGGCCTCCCCGCCCCGGAATCCGCCATGCGAGTCCGACTCCATCCATCGCCGACGCTCGCCTGCCTCGTGCTCGCCGTGCCGGCCGTGGGCTGCACCACGCTCGACACGCCGGCGGCCGTCTGGCAGCGCTGGATGACGCAGTCGCGCCGCGAGGCCGCGGAGGCCGTGCGCGAGATCAAGAAGGACTGGGACCTCCACGAGGGGGAGGGGCTCGAGACCTTCGGCGGCGGTGCGTCCGAGCAGGTGCGGGAGCTGCGCGGCGAGATGGACCGCTCCGCCACCCTCCAGACCTACGACTAAAACCCCGTCGCCTCCCGTGGAGCCCCGGAGCCGATGCCGATGATGGCCGCCATGCGTGTCGCCCTCGTGTGTGCCCTCCTCCCGATCGCGGGGGGATGCAGTGCCCTGTCGGGGCGCGGCGGAGACGCCTCGTTGCGGCGGGTGTCGACGACCGCCGACGACGATGCCGCGCCGGTCGTGCCGTCGGCGCTGGCCGGCTGGGCCGATCATCAGCGGCGGATCTTCGAGCGGGCGTGGCGGGAGATCCGTGCCGACCTCGCCTACGAGAGCATCGACTCCTTCCGCGACCTCGACGCCGAAGCCCGCCGCGACGCGATCGTGATGCGCCGCGAGATGGAGGCCGCGCGTGAGGCCTCCGCCGCCCGCGACGAGGCCCGGATCCGCTGACCGGCCGGATCACTCCCCGGCGGCGGCGTGCCGGGCGAGGGCGTCGGCCCCGAAGGGCCGCGGGAGGAGATCGGCCAGGCGGAACGTCCGGCCGCCGTCGATCACGATGAGGCAGTCGGAGGGGGCGAATTCGGCGATCACCTGCAGGCACGCGCCGCAGGGGACGATCCCGGCCACGGTCGCACCGGAGGCGTCCGTGCACGCCAGCGCCAGCCGCGTGAGCCGTCGGCCCCCCGCCACGACCCCCGCGAACACCGCCGTACGCTCGGCGCAGATCGTGAGCCCGAAGGACCCGTTCTCCACGTTCGCGCCCCGGTGGATGGCCGGCCCGGTCTCGGCGAACAGCGCCGCCGCGCCCACGTGCCAGCCGGAATAGGGCGCGTGCGCCCGCCGACCGGCGTCCCGCGCGGCGGCCAGGAGGGATTCGTCGGTGGGAGGGGCCTGGGTCATGGGAGCCTCGGTGCCGCCGCGCCCGGCGGCGCACGGTCGACGGATACGCCGGGCATCGTATGATCCAGCGGTCACGAGCACCATCCAGCCGCAGGTGTCGCATGGCCGACGTCCGTGTTTCCGCGCATCCGCTCGTGGCCCACCACGTCGCCGCCCTCCGCGATCCCGCCACCGGCCCGGCGGAGTTCCGCCGGATCGTCGGCCGGATCACGCGGCTGTTGGCGGTCGAGGCCACGGCCGGCCTCCCCACCGAGGCGGTGCGCGTGCCGACCCCGCTGGGCACGGCCCCGGGAGAGCGGATCGCGGGGCGGGTGGCCGTCGTGCCGATCCTCCGGGCCGGGCTGGGGATGGCCGAGGGGATTCTCGACCTCCTGCCGGACGCGGAGGTGTGGCACGTCGGGCTGTACCGCGACGAGACCACGCTCCGGCCGCAGGAGTACTACAACAAGCTGCCGCCGCGCTCCGCGGCCGGGGTGGCGATCGTGGTCGACCCGATGCTGGCGACGGGCGGGTCGATGGTGCGCACCTGCGAGATCCTCCGGGCCGCCGCGATTCCCCGCATCGTCGTCATGGCGCTGATCGCGGCGCCCGAGGGGATCCGACGCGTCGCCGAGGCGCTGCCCGACGTCGCGATCCACGTCGCCGCGCTCGACGAGGGGCTCGACGGCAACGGCTTCATCGTGCCGGGCCTCGGCGACGCGGGTGATCGGCAGTTCGGCACCGCCGCGGGGCATTGAGCGGCGTTTCCGGGGGCGGGCCATGCGTGCGGTCGATCTGATCCGGAGGAAGCGCGACGGCGGTGCGCTGGCCGCCGAGGAGATCCGGTTCCTCGTGGCCGGGCTCGTCAGCGGAGAGGTGCCCGAGTACCAGTGGTCGGCGCTGGCGATGGCGATCCTGTGGCGCGGCATGTCGGCCGACGAGACGGCGTCGTTGGTGGACGCGATGCTCCACTCGGGGACGGTGATCGACCTCTCCGACATCCCGGGCCCGAAAGTCGACAAGCACTCCACCGGCGGCGTGGGGGACGCGACGAGCCTGATCCTCGCCCCCGTGGCCGCGGCCTGCGGCGTGACCGTGCCGATGGTCTCGGGGCGCGGGCTGGGCCACACCGGGGGAACGCTCGACAAACTGGAGAGCATTCCCGGGTTCCGCGTCGATCTGGACGTGGCCGCCTACCGGCGCGTGGCACGGGCGTGCGGGCTGGTGCTCGTCGGCCAGACGGCGGAGATCGCCCCGGCGGATCGCGTCTTGTATGCGCTGCGCGACGCGACGGCCACGGTGGAGAGCATCCCCCTGATCACCGCCTCGATCCTCTCCAAGAAGCTCGCCGAGGGGATCGACGGCCTGGTCCTCGACGTGAAGACCGGCGGCGGCGCCTTCATGAGCCGGCTCGAGGACGCCCGCGCGCTGGCCTCGAGCATGACGCGCATCGGCCGCGCCCTGGGCACCCCGGTGGAGGCCGTGATCACCGCCATGGACGCCCCACTGGGCCGCTCGGTGGGCAACGCCCTGGAGGTCACCGAGGCGATCGAGTGCCTGCAGGGGCGGCGCACCGGCGGGCTGCTCGAGGTCTCCCTCGAGCTGGCCGCGGAGATGCTCCGGGTCGGCGGCGTCGCGCCCGACCGCACCGCGGCGCTCGCCGCCTGCCGGGGGGCGATCGCCGACGGCTCGGCGCTCGAGCGCTTCCGCCGGGTGGTGGCCGCCCAAGGGGGCGACGCGCGGGTCTGCGACGATCCTGGCGGCGCGCTGCCGCAGGCCTCGCAGACCGTGCCCTTCCGGGCTGCACGGGCGGGGTTCGTCGCCGCGCTCGCGGCGTGGCCGGTCGGGCAGGCCTCGATGCTTCTCGGGGCCGGACGCGCCCGGGCGGACTCGGCGATCGACCCGGCCGCGGGGATCGTCCTCCACCGGGGCGTGGGGGACGAGGTGCGGGCCGGCGACCGGATCGCCACGCTGCACGTCAACGCCGCGCATGCGGCGGCGGTTCCGGACGCCCTGGCGCTGTTGGCGGGGGCGACGACGATCGCCGACACGCCGCCCGAGGCGGGGCCGCTGGTGATCGAGCGACTCTGAGTGCGTGTCCCCCGGGGAGATCATGCCGTGGACGATCCCGGACGGTACCGCGGGCTGCTCGGCGCGGCGGTGATCCTGCTGGCGGCCGCGGTCTTCTCCGAGGATCGGCGCCGCATCGCGCCGCGGATGGTGATCGGCGGGCTCGCCATGCAGGTCGTGCTCGGATTCGTGCTCCTCCGCTCGGCCGTCGGGCAGCGCGTGCTCGAGGGGGCGGCGGCCTGGGTCGACGCGGTGCTCGCCTGCTCCCACGAAGGCGCGCGGTTCGTGTTCGGCGACCGCCTCGCCGATCCCGGAGGGCCGGTGGGGTTCGTGTTCGCGTTCCGGGTGCTGCCCACGATCGTGTTCGTCTCCGCCCTGTTCGCCGTCCTCTACCACCTCGGGATCATGCAGCAGGTGGTCCGGGCCTTCGCGTGGGTGACGGCACGGATCCTCGGATCCAGCGGCGCCGAGACGCTCAACGCCGCGGCCTCGATCTTCCTCGGCCAGACCGAAGCGCCCTTGGTCGTCCGCCCCTACCTCGCGAGCCTGACGCGCTCGGAGCTGGCGGTGGTGATGGTCAGCGGGATGGGGCTCGTGTCGGGGGGCGTCCTCGGCGCGTACATGGCCGCCGGCTGCGCGCTCAGCGATCTCCTGACGGCGATCCTGATGAGCTTCCCGGCGACGATCTTCCTCACCAAGATGTTCATCCCGGAGGACGGGACGCCGGAGACCCTCGGCACGCTGCGTGTGTCGGCCGAGCGGATCGACGCCAACGTCCTCGACGCCGCGGCGCGGGGCACGCGCGAGGGGATGCTCCTCGCCGTCAACGTCGGGGCGATGCTCCTCTCCTTCATCGCGTTGGTGGCCCTGGCCAACCTGGCGCTGGGCTGGTGCGGCGGGCTGTTCGGGCATCCCGGGCTGTCGCTGCAATTCCTCCTCGGCCTGGCGTTCGCCCCGTTCGCGTGGCTGATCGGGGTGCCGGGGCCGGACTGCGCGGCGGTCGGCGGCCTGCTCGGCGAGCGGACGGTGCTCAACGAGATGATCGCCTACGTCGACCTCGGCCGTCTCCGGGCCACGCTGTCGCCGAAGGCTTTCTTCCTGGCCACCATCGCCATGTGCAGCTTCGCGAACATCTCGAGCATCGGCATCCAACTCGGGGGGATCGGGGCCCTGATCCCCGCCCGCCGCGCCGAGCTCGCCCGGCTCGGCGCCAAGGTGCTCGTCATCAGCACCCTGGCCAACGCCCTCTCGGCGGCCATCGCCGGCGTGATCATGCCGTGAGGGTCGCGAGCCCGCGGCCGGCACCGCCTCCCCGGGCCCGGCACGGCGCGGATTCCTGCCAGGGGCCGGCCCGCCGTCGCGGGCCCGGCGCCGTCGGGGTTTGCAGGTTGGGCCGCGCCGGGGGAGGATTTCGCCACGGCACGGCGCGGGGAGCCGACCCTCCGCGGCGCCGGCGGCCGCCCGGGAGCCCCGCGTCGATGGCGAGCCCCCTCCAGATCGACGCGCCGCCGGATCGATCGCTCCCGTCCCTGGTGGTGCGCGCCGCGCTGGGCGCGTGCCTCGCGCTGCTCCCGGCCCCGTCCGATGGGGCGCGTGCCGGCGAAGGGGAGGCGGCCTTCGTGGCCGAGGTGCTGCCGATCCTCGAACGCCGCTGCTTTCCCTGCCACTCCCACGCCGCGACGATCGAGGGGGGGCTCGCGCTCGACTCGCGGAGCGGCTGGGCGATCGGCGGCGCGTCCGGTCCCGCGGTCGTGCCCGGGGATCCGCTGGCCTCGCGCCTCGTGGCGGCCATCGAGCGGCGTGGCACGGCGGCGGCGATGCCCCCCGAGGAGGCGCTGCCGGCCGAGGAGATCGCGCGGGTGGCCGCCTGGGTGCGCTCCGGCGCCGCCGATCCCCGTGTCGGCGACGATCTCGCCCGCGCCGACCGCGAGCGTCGCCTCGACGAGGGCCGCGGCTGGTGGAGCCTGCGGCCTCCGGTGGCCGTCGAGGCCCCGGCGAGCGCCGACGGCGCGTGGAACGGCGACCCGATCGACCGCTTCGTGCGCGCGGCGCTCGACGAGGCGGGGATCGAGCCGGCGCCGCCGGCCGAGCCGGCGGTCATCCTGCGCCGGTTGTCGTTCGTCCTCACCGGCCTCCCGCCCTCGGCCCACGCCGGGCTCCCGGCGCCCGACGACCCGGGTTTCCGCGTCGACGACGCGATCGACCGCCTGCTCGCATCGCCGCACTTCGGCGAGCACTTCGCGCGCCACTGGATGGACGTGGTGCGGTACGGCGACACCTGGGGCTACGAGTGGGACATCGCCGCCAGGGGTGCCTGGGAGTACCGCGACTATCTCGTGCGTGCCTTCAACGCCGACGTGCCCCAGGACCGGCTGATCCGCGAGCAGATCGCCGGTGACCTGCTCCCCGGCCGCGCCGACGCCGACGGCGGCGTGCAGGCGGCCCTCGTGGGGCCGATGTTCTTCCATCTCGGCGAGCATCGGCACGGCAGCAGCCTCGACTTCAACGGCATCCACCAGGAGATGGTCGACAACAAGATCGACGCCTTCTCCAAGGCCTTCCTCGGCCTCACCGTCGGCTGTGCGCGCTGCCACGACCACAAGCTCGACCCGGTGCTCCAGGACGACTACTACGCCCTCGCCGGTGTCTTCATGTCGCCGCGCTGGACCGTGCGCGACGTGGCGCTCCCGGAGGGCACGGCGGCGACGATCGCCGAGCTGCGCACGCTCCGCGACCGCATCGACGGCGTGGCGAAGCGATCCTGGGCCTCCGTCGCCGTCAGGCTGCCCGTCGACGGCTGGCGGGGGCGCCTGACCGCGGCGCTCGGCGCCGTCGAGGGCCGGCCCGCGCCGGCCGACCCGATCGGCCGCCGCGTCGG
>CAISKG010000446.1 GCA_903885855.1 uncultured Planctomycetaceae bacterium | reverse complement strand
GAGCAGCGGGTGCGGACGTACCAGGTGTGCCGGATGGTGCCCGAGCAGCGCGTGCGGACCTGCACCTATCAGGTGTGCCGCATGGTCCGCGAGCAGCACGTCCGGACCTGCTGCTACAAGGTCTGCCGGATGGTGCCGGAGCAGCGCGTGCGGACCTACCAGGTGTGCCGGATGGTGCCCGAGCAGCGGGTGAAGACCTGCTGCACCAAGGTCTGCCGGATGGTCACGGAGGAGTGCTCGAAGGAGGTGGAGTACAAGGTGTGCACGCTCGTCAAGGAGTGCCGCACCTGCCAGGTGCCGGTGTGCAAGACCGTCCCCGTGCACTACACGAAGACGATCGACGTGGTGCGCTACGTGCCCAAGCGGGTTCCCTACACGGTGATCCGCTGCGTGCCCACGACGGTCTGCCGCGAGGTGCCCCTCTGCGAGTGACCGGGCGAAGCAAGTCCTGACCGACCCCGTCCCGGAAGGGGCGGGGATGGAAAGGGCGAGACGATTGGGAACGGGGCGGCCCGGTCCGAAAGGATCGGGCCGCCTCTTTTTCCATCGCGCGGCCCCGTGCGCCGCCGGCCTCCGGGGCCGCCGCGGATCGGCCGGCGGGGTATGCTGCACCCCCGAGGAGCCGCCGCGTGCCAGCCGACCGGATCACCGTCCCCTTCACCGTCGCGGCGCCGGGCCGGGTGAACCTCATCGGGGAGCACGTCGACTACAACGACGGCTTCGTCCTGCCGATGGCGATCGAGCGCCACGTGCGCCTGCGCGTGCGGCCCCGGCCCGATCGGCGCGTCCTGCTGCGGACCGGCCGTTCCCCGGAGACGGTGACGCTCGATCTCGCCGCGCCGCTCGAGCCACGGCGGCGCCACTGGTCCAATTACATCGCCGGCGTGATCGAGGGCTGCCGCAGGGCGGGGCTCGATCCCCCCGGCTTCGAGGCCGACGTCGAGGCGACGCTGCCGGCGGGCGGGGGCTTGAGCTCGTCGGCGGCGCTCGAGGTGGCGACCGCGACGGCGATCGAGGCGCTGTGCGGCCGGGAGCTCGGCCCCGAGCGCAAGGCGCTGTTGTGCCAGGCCGCCGAGCACGAGTTCGCCGGCGTGCCCTGCGGCATCATGGACCAGTTCGCCGTCTGCTTCGCGATGCCCGGCCATGCCCTGTGCCTCGACTGCCGCGCGCGGTCGATCGTGCCGGTGCCGCTCGGGCAGGGCCTCCGCGTGCTCGTGATCAACAGCGGCGTGAAGCACTCCCTCGCCGACGGGGCCTACGCGACGCGCCGTGCCGAGTGCTCCGAGGCGGCCGGGCGACTCGGGGTGGCGAGCCTGCGCGACCTGGTCCCGGCCGACCTCGACGCGGCGGCGCGGCTGCTGCCGCCCAACCTGCTGGCGCGGGCCCGGCACGTCGTCGGCGAGATCGCCCGGGTGCCGGCGTTCGTGGCGGCGCTGGCCGCGGGCGACCGGGGCGCCGCCGGTGACCTGCTCGCCGAGAGCCACCGCTCGCTGGCGCTCGACTACGCCGTGTCCTGCCCGGAGCTCGACCTTCTCGTCGACCTCGCGGCCGGGGTGCCGGGGATCATCGGGTGCCGCATGACCGGGGGCGGGTTCGGCGGCTGCGTGGTGGCCCTCGTCGAGGAGGACGGTGCCGTCGAGGCGGCGCGGGCGCTCGTCGCCGCCTACCGCGACGCCCGCGGCATCGACGGGGAATGGTTTCTCACGGCGGCCGCCGCCGGCCCGGCGGTGACCGTCGACTGACCATGCCCGCCGGCGCTGCCGGCCCGCCTCCCCGCTCGGCGGCGCGACCGCCGAGGACAGCCGGAGCGGGCGAAGTATACTCCCGGCATCCGCACCTCCCCGGACGCCGGGGCGACCCGAGGACACCCCCGGGCCATCCCCGAGCGCGGATCGCCGGTCGTGGATCGGCGGGGGAGACGGGACGTTTCGGCGCGACGGGGGCAACGACCATGGCCATGCAGGTGAGCGGGACGATCGGCTGGAGCGTGCGTGGATGGATCGCCGGGGCGGCGCTCGCCGGCGTCCTCACGGGGGGCTGCGCGACGAAGTCGGGGCCCGCCAAGCCCACCCCCCAGCCGCCGCGCGTCACGAAGGTGTCGCCCGAGGCCCGCGCCGTGATCGACCGGATGGCGGCCTTCCTCGCCGGCAAGAAGGGGTTCGCCTTCCGGCAGTCGAGCGTGACCACCGCCGCCGATTCCGATCTGGCCTCCAAGCTCGGCGGCACGAAGGAACACACCGTGCTCGTGGAGCGCCCCAACCGCCTGCGGATCGATCTCGTCGGCGACGACAAGGGGGCCGGCACGGCCGTCTGCGACGGCACGACCTTCGTCGTCCATCACGCCGCCACCAACCGCTACGAGTCGACGGAGGCGCCCGCCGGGCTGGCCGACATGGCGGGCCACACGGTGGTGGGCGCGATGCTGTCCAACGGCGGCGCCGAGCCGGTGAATCGCGCCTTCTTCGCCGCCGATCCGGCGGCGACCTTCGTGGAGGGGCTCGGCGAGGTGTCGGTGGTGGGCACCGAGAAGATCGGCGACCGGGAGTGTGTCCGCTTGACGGTCACCTCGGAGAACGGCGACTGGGACGTTTGGATCGCCACCGGTGACGAGCCGGTGCCGCTGCAGTTCGTGCCGAAGCTCAGCCCCATGCAGTGGGGGGGGAAGATCATCGACGTCGCCAACACCGTCTCCTTCGACGACTGGCGCTTCGATCCGTCGTTCACCGCCGAGGAGTTCGCCTTCACCCTCCCCGAGGGGGCCGAGGAGGTGGAGTCGATCATCGATTCGGCCTCGGGAGAGCGGCGGCGGAAGGAGGGGGGGCGCCAGCCGATCCACTCCACCGTCGGCTTCCCCGCCCCGGCGGTGACGCTCGTGGGGGCCGACGGGTCCCGGTTCAATCCGGCCGCCGAGAAGGACAAGGTCGTGGTCCTCGACTTCTGGGCCACCTGGTGCGGCCCCTGCCGGGTGTCGCTGCCGGAGGTGGCTCGGGTGTGCGCCGAGTACGCCGACAAGGGGGTCGTGTTCCGCGCGGTGAACCTCAAGGAGGACGGCGAGACGATCAAGAAGTTCCTCGAGGAGGAGCCGCTGGAGGCCCCGATCGTGATGGACGCCGACGGTGCGGCCGGCGCGGCCTACCGCGTGGAGGCGATCCCGCACACCGTGGTCATCGGCAAGGACGGGCTCGTCCAGGCGGTGAACGTCGGGGCCGGGGAAGGGCTGGAGGCGAAGCTCCGCAAGCAGCTCGATGCGGTGCTCGAGGGGAAGTCGCTCGTGCCGCGGACCGGCAACATGATCCGCGCCGAGCCGTTCTGAGGCCGCGGCCCCGCACGGCGGCGCACGCCGCGGCCGGTCGGGCCGGGGCGGACGTGTCTTCCGGGAGGATCGGCGGGCCGCTGGCGACGGTCAGCGGGCCGAGCGTTCGAGGTGGAAAGCGCCGCGGTCCTTCCGCGAGGAGTAGCAGGCCTCGAACGAGCAGGCCGTGGCGCGGGCCCGGTAGGTGAAGGTGCCGAAGAGGCGCCCCAGCCACGAGTCGCCCGCCAGCACCACCTCGTCGCCGCGGTCCTCCGTCACGCACAGCGTGACGGAATAGCGGAACGGGAAGACCTTGAAGAAGCGGCCGGAGAAGTCGGCCCGCCAACGGCCCGCGCCGCAGGGGGTGAACTCGGCGCGGAGCGGGCCGGCGTGGCCCGTGGTCGAACTCGACCAGGTGCCGCACCAGGACCCCGACAGATCGACCGCCTTCGCCGGCGCGGCGAGGGCGAGGGAGACGAACAGGGCGGCGACGATCGTCAGCGGCTTCATGGGGGGCTCCGACGGCGGGAAACGCACAAACGAACCAGGTCCACGCCGGGTCGAGTCTGATCGGCGCCGGGGACGATGCAAACGGCGGCCGGTGCCGACGCGAAATCGCGGAAAAACAGCCCAAAAATTGACCCCGATCGAACCCCGGGGTAGTTCTGAACGTATTGGCACTCGCCCCAGGAGCCATCCGCCATGATCTCCCCCCTCCGTGCCATCTTCCGGCGCTTCTCCCGACCTGCCGCCGCCCCCGGCCGCCGGCGCCTCCCGCCGCGCGGTGCCCTGGCGCGGCGCGACCGCTGGGAGAGCCTCGGCCTGGGCATGCTCGGCAGCGAGGCCCTCGAGCAGCGCGTGCTCATGGCCGCCGACCTGGCGGTGACGCTCGAGAACGCCCACGTCTGGTACGCCCCGGCCGCGCAGACCGTCACCACCATCGTGGTGGAGAACGTCGGCGACGAGGGCGCCACCGGGGCGACGCTCGCCACGTCGCTGGGAAGCCAGATCACGGGGGCCACCTGGACGGCCGCCTACACCGCCGGCGGCGTCGGGCCGGTGTCCGGCGCCGGCGGTCCCTCCGGCACGCTCGCCCTCCCGGCCGGCGGCAAGGCGACCTTCACCGTGGTCGGCCGGATCGGCGCCACGGCGACCGGTGACATCGTCTCCACCGCCACCATGACCGGCGGCGGCGACACCACCCCCGCCAACAACTCGGCCAGCGACACCCCTCAAGCGCGTGCCGCGCGGGGTGGCGGTGTCGGGTGAGGCCGCCTGGAGCGGCACGTCGCTGGTGCGCCTCGTCAATCCCACCAATGGCGCCAACATCGCCACGGCCTACGCCTTCGAGCAGGGCTTCAAGAACGGTGTCGACCTCGCCATGGGCGACATCGACAACGACGGCAAGCTCGAGATCCTCGCGACCGCCGGCCGCGGTCGCCCGGGTC
>CAISKG010000445.1 GCA_903885855.1 uncultured Planctomycetaceae bacterium | reverse complement strand
GTGCCGCGGGCGATCTCGAGGGGCCGCGGCCCGTCGAGCGTGGGCACCTCGACGGTGGCCCCGAGCGCCGCCTGGCCGTAGCTCACCGGCACCTCGCAGTGGAGGTCGCGGCCGTCGCGGGTGAGGAAGGGGTGGTCCTCGATCTCGATCACGCAGTAGCAGTCGCCGGGCGGGCCGCCGTTGGCCCCCGGCTCCCCCTCGCCGGCGAGGCGCACGCGCACGTCGCGGTCGACGCCGGCGGGGATCGTGACCTTGCGCTCCACGTGCTCCTCGACGAGCCCCTCGCCGGCACAGGCCGGGCAGCGCTCCCGCACGATCGCCCCCGCCCCGCGGCAGGCGGGGCAGGTCGTCTGCAGGCGGAAGACCCCGGCCGACTGCACCACCTGCCCGCGGCCACCGCAGTAGTCGCAGGGCACCGGCTTGGTGCCTCGCTTGGCCCCGCTGCCGTCGCAGTCGGCGCAGGCCTCGTGGCGGGTGAACTCGATCGTCTTCGTCGCCCCGCGGGCGGCCTCGAGGAGCGTCATCGAGAGGGTGCTGAAGACGTCCTTCCCCTGCCGCGGCCGGTTGGAGCGGCGCTTGTCGCCGCCGAAAACCCCGCCGCCGAAGATGTCGCCGAAGGCCTCGAAGATGTCGGAGATGTCGTTGAACTCGTGCGTCCGCCCCGCCCCCTGGAGGCCGGCGTGGCCGTAGCGGTCGTAGCGGGCGCGCAGCTCGTCGTCGGAGAGGACCTCGAAGGCCCGCGCGGCCTCCTTGAAGCGGTCGGCCGCCTCCTGGTCGCCGGGGTTCTTGTCGGGATGGCAGCGGATCGCGAGTTTGCGGTACGCCTCGGAGATCTGCGCGCCGGTGGCGCGCCGATCCACCCCCAGCACCTCGTAGAAGTCACGCTGTTGGGACATGGGGGCGGGAGGGGCCCGTGCGGGCCCACGTCCTCCGTTCTCCGGCGCGCGGCCGGGGCGTCAGCGGACCGCGCCTTCGGCCCGCTTCCGCTTCGACGCGTCCTTGTCGACGTTGGTGACCAGGGCCTCGGTGGTGAGCAGGAGGCCGGCGATGCTGGCCGCGTTGGCCAGCGCCACCCGCACCACCTTCACCGGATCGATGATCCCCGCCTTGAGCATGTCCACGTACTCGCCCTTGTTGGCGTCGAAGCCGTGGTTGAGCGGCTTCTCGGCCACCTCGTCGGCGACCACCGAGCCGTCGATGCCGCCGTTCTCGGCGATCTGGCGGATGGGGGCCTCGAGGGCGTGGAGCACGATGTCCACGCCGATCTTCTCGTCCCCCTTGGCCTGCGAGCGGGCCTTCTCCACCGCCTCACGGCACCGGAGCAGGGCCACGCCGCCGCCGGGGACGATCCCCTCCTCGACGGCCGCACGGGTGGCGTGGAGGGCGTCCTCGACGCGGGCCTTCTTCTGCTTCATCTCGGTCTCGGTGCCCGCCCCGACCGACACGATCGCCACGCCGCCGGTGAGCTTGGCGAGGCGCTCCTGGAGCTTCTCGCGGTCGTACTCGCTCTCGGTGGCCTCGATCTGGTTGCGGATCTGCTGCACGCGGGCGGTGACGTCGGCGTTCTTGCCGGCCCCCTCGACGATCGTGGTCTCGTTCTTGTCGACGGTGATCGTCTTGGCGCGACCGAGGTGGGAGAGCTCGAGGCTCTCCAGCGTGATCCCCAGATCCTCGCTGATGAGCGTGCCGCCGGTGAGCACGGCGATGTCGCCGAGCATCGCCTTGCGGCGGTCACCGAAGCCGGGAGCCTTGGCGGCGCAGATGTTGAGCACGCCGCGCAGCTTGTTGACGACCAGCGCCGTGAGCGCGTCGCCGTCCACGTCCTCGGCGATGATCAGGAGCGGCTTGCCCGACTGCGCCACCTTCTCGAGGATCGGGAGCAGCTCGCGAAGATTCGAGATCTTCTTCTCGTGGATCAGGATCAGCGCGTCGGTGAGCTCGCAGTCCATCTCCGCGGTGCGGTTGATGAAGTAGGGGGAGACGAACCCCTTGTCGAACTGCATGCCGTCGACGAAGCGCACGGTCGTCTCGGTGGTCTTCCCTTCCTCGACGGTGATCACGCCGTCCTTCCCCACCTTCTGCAGCGCCTCGGCGAGGAGGTCGCCGATGGAGCGGTCGTTGTTGGCCGAGATGGCGCCGACCTGGGCCACCTCCTCCGGCCGCTCGACCTTCTTGGCCATCGCGGCGAGTCGCTCGGTGGCCGCGGCCACGGCCTTCTCGATGCCCCGGCGCACGGCCGTGGGATTCGACCCGGCCGCCACCATCCGCGTCCCCTCGCGGAAGATCGCCCGGGCGAGGACGGTGGCGGTCGTCGTGCCGTCGCCGGCGAGGTCGGAGGTCTTCGAGGCCACCTCGTTGACGAGCTTGGCGCCCATGTTCTCGAAGGCGTCCTCGAGATCGACCTCCTTGCTCACCGTCACGCCGTCCTTGGTGACCGTCGGCCCGCCGAACGACTTGTCGATGATCACGTTGCGGCCGGTGGGCCCCATCGTCACGGCGACGGCCCCGGCGAGTTTCTCGACGCCCTTGAGGAGCTTGGCGCGGGCGTGGTCGTCGAACATCAGCTGCTTGGGCACGGATCGATCTCCTGTGGGGCCCGCCAATCGGGGGGCGGGCTGGTCTGTGGTGTGGGGGGGGCCGGGCCGGGGACGCCGCGGGGCCGACGACGCGTCAGCCCGAGACCTTCGCGAGGATCTCGCTCTCGCGGAGGATCTTCACCTCGTGGCCGTCGACCTCGATGTCGCTGCCGGAGTACTTGCCGTAGATCACCTCGTCGCCCACCGCCACCGACATCGCGGCACGCGAGCCGTTCTCGAGGAGCTTGCCGGGGCCGAGGGCCACGACGTGGCCGCGCTGCGGCTTCTCCTTGGCGCTGTCGGGCAGGACGATGCCGCCGGCGGTGCGCTCCTCGGCCTCGACAGGCGTCACGACGACACGGTCATCGAGGGGGCGGATCTTCAGGTTCTTGGCTGCCATGGGAATCACTCCGGAAAGAAAAAAGTTGGTTCGGTTCGTTCGTCTGCCGGGGGCCGAGGGGCGTCATCGCCGGGCGGCGGGGCTCACATCATGCCGCCCATGCCACCCATGCCACCCATGCCGCCCATCCCACCCATGCCGCCGCCCATGCCGCCACCCATGCCGTGGTGGTCATGGCCCTCGCCGGCGTGGTCGTCTTCCTCCTTCGGGATCTCGGTGATCAGCGACTCCGTGGTGAGCAAGAGCGCGGCGACGCTGGCGGCGTTCTCCAGGGCCGTCCGCACCACCTTGGCCGGGTCGATGACGCCCGCGGCCACGAGGTCGCAGTACTCCTCCTTGTCGGCGTCGTAGCCGTCGTTCTTCCCCTTCATGTGGCGGACGCGGTTGACCACCACGGGGCCGTCGATGCCGGCGTTGGTGGCGATCGCCTCGAGCGGGTAGCGGAGGGCGTTCTTCACGATCGACGCGCCGAGCTTCTCGTCGCCGTCGAGGTCGAGCTTCTCGATGGCCTTCTCGCTCCGCAGCAGGGCCACGCCACCGCCGGGGACGATCCCCTCGGCGAGCGCCGCCTGGGTGGCGCTCTTGGCGTCCTCGATGAGGGCCTTGCGCTCCTTCATCTCGGTCTCGGTGGCGGCGCCCACGTTGATCTGGGCCACGCCTCCGGCCAGCTTCGCCAGCCGCTCCTGCAGCTTCTCGCGGTCGTAGTCGCTGTCGGTGACCTCGATCTCGGAGCGGATCTGGGCCGCCCGCCCCTCGATCGCCGTCTTGGACCCGGCGCCGGAGACGATCGTGGTGTTCTCGGCCTCGATGATCACCTTCTTGGCCCGGCCCAGGTCGGTGAGCTTCACCGAATCCAGGGAGATGCCGAGATCCTTGAAGATCGCCTGGCCGCCGGTGAGCACGGCGAGGTCGCCCATGATCGCCTTGCGCCGATCGCCGTAGCCAGGGGCCTTCACCGCCACCGACTGCACGATCCCGCGGAGCTTGTTGACCACGAGGGTGGCCAGCGCCTCCCCCTCGACGTCCTCGGCGACGATCACCAGCGGCTTGCCCGACTTGCTGACCGCCTCGAGGAGCGGCACGAGGTTCTTGGCCGACGAGATCTTCTCCTCGAAGAGGAGGATGTAGGGATTCTCGTACTCGCACACCTGGGCGTCGACGTCGGTGACGAAGTGGGGGGAGAGATAGCCGCGGTCGAACTGCATCCCCTCGACGACGTCGACGGTGGTCTCGGCCTGCTTCCCCTCCTCGACGGTGATCACGCCGTCCTTGCCCACCTTGAGGAAGGCCTCGGAGAGGACGCCGCCGATCGTCGGGTCGTTGTTGCCCGCGATGGTGGCGATCTGCATCAGCTCCTTCTTGTTCTTCTCGTTGATCGGCGTGGCCATCGCGGAGATCGCCTTGGAGACCGCCTCGACGGCCTTGCGGATCCCGCGCGACAGCGCCATCGGGTCGGCCCCGGCGGCGATCATCTTCAGCCCCTCGCGGAAGATGGCCTCGGCCAGCACCGTGGCGGTGGTGGTGCCGTCGCCGGCGACGTCGTTGGTCTTGCTGGCGGCTTCCTTGACCAACTGGGCGCCGAGGTTCTCGTAGGGATCCTCGAGCTCGATGTCCTCGGCGACGGTGACGCCGTCCTTGGTGACCTTCGGGGAGCCCCAGCCCTTATCGAGCACCGCGTTGCGGCCGCGGGGGCCGAGCGTGCTCTTCACGGCGCGGGCGAGCTTGGAGACGCCGGCGAGGAGGGGCTGGCGGGCTTCGTCGTCGAACACCATTTGCTTGGCCACGGTTCACTTCTCCTGTTGTGGACGGGGCGCCGCGGCGGGGGGCCGGGCTGCGGGACGGCGGGGGGCCGGCCGGCGGGGCGACGACCGGAGCCTAAATGGCAGCGGCGCCAGCATGACCCCGGAGGGGAGCAAGCCGCGTGCCGTCCGCCGGAAAAGATCCTGAAATCCCACCATCTCCCTTTGATTGGACGGTTTTCGCGGGGGCGACGGGGGTCGGTGATCGGCTGCCCGGGGGCCCGCTGCCGTTTTGGCAGCGCCCGGCCATCCCCGGCGTGGCGGGACCGGGGCGGCCGCGGCCGGCCCGGGCGGGGCGGGGCAGGCCGTCGGCTGTGCCGGGCGCCCC
>CAISKG010000444.1 GCA_903885855.1 uncultured Planctomycetaceae bacterium | reverse complement strand
CCGACGGGACGGTAGGTGTGGAACCAGGTGTAATGCACGCCGAGGTCGACGAGGCGGTCGAGCCAGGCCTCGGTGAGGAGGTCGTCGATGTTCGACTGGCAGAGGCTCGTCGCCACGCCGGTGAGGAGCCGGGCCTCGATGCAGGCCTCGAGCCCGCGCAGGGTGCGGTCGAGCACCTGACGGTTGCCGCGCCGCACGTCGCTGGTGGCCGCATCCCCCTCGATGCTCACCAGGGGGGTGGCGTTGCCGACGCGCTCCAGCCGCCGGGCCACCTCGGGGGTGATCAGCTGGCCGTTGGTGAAGATCTGGAAATAGCAGTCGCGGTGGCGCTCGAGGAGATCGAAGAGCCCCGGATGGAGGAAGGGCTCGCCGCCGAGGATGCCGAAAAAGGCGTTGCCGTGCGCCTTGGCGTCGGAGACGATCGCGTCGAGCTCCTCCGTGGAGAGCATCGTGCGCGGCGCCTGCACGTCGACCCAGCAGCCCTGGCAGCGCAGGTTGCAGGAGTTGATGATCGAGAGGTGGAGGAAGGGGGGGAACACGATCCCGCGCTTCCGCCGCGCCCGGAATCGCTCCACCGACAGCATCCCCTTGACGCCGAAGTTCCAGCCCGCCTTCCACAGGCACCGCGGCGACACGGTGGACACGATCCGCAGGGCGAGGGAGGGAAGCATGGCGGACCTGCCGGCACGGCCGGCGCGGAAGGGGGGGGCGGTCGGTCAGACCGCGGCGGGCATGCGGTGCGTCGGCACCGGCCGACCGGGGCGGAAATGTTCGCAGTGGACGACGGTCGCGGGGAGATCGGGGAACGCGGCGGCCAGCCCCTCGCGGAACGCCCGCAGCAGGCGCTCGGGATCGGCCTCGGCGCGGAGGTTCACGAGCAGCCGTCCGGCGTCGATCGGCTCGGCGAGGCGGTGGGAGAGCTCCGCGCGGGCCGCGGAGCGCACGAGGTTCGCCGCGGCGAGGTCGAGGTCGTCCCCCTCGACCGAGAGCGTCGCCTTGAGGTGCGCGATCTCGTGCCCCGCGGCGGCGACGGCGGCCCGGATCGCCTCCAGCACGCCGACCAGGCGCGCGTTGCCGTCCCAGTCGGGGCCGCCCACGGTGCCCACGCGGACCTCGGCGTTGAGCCAGCCGAGCAGCGCCTCGCCGTCGGCGTAGCGGTCGTAGTCGATGTCGGGGATCGGCCGCGGCGCCGAGGGGGCGGCGAGGAGATCGTCGAACCAGGCGTCGAGGCCGGTGCCCTCGCGCGCCGAGACCTCGTGGATCCGCGCGCCGGGCGCGGCGGCCCCGAGCGCCGCGACGAGGGCGGCCCGGGCGGCGGCGTCGACGAGGTCGCACTTGTTGACGACCACGATCTCCGCCTCCTCGAGCTGCTTGCGGTAGATGTAGGCCACGTTCGGCGAGAAGGCCCCGCCGCCGGCCCCCGGCAGCCCCAGGATCCGCATCGCCCGGAGCGGATCGACGACCACGCTCACCGGCGCCACCGTGAAGCGGTCGCCGTAGAGCCGCGCCAGCGGCACGCTCACCGTGGCGACCAGATCGGTGCAGCTCCCCACCGGCTCGGCCAGGAGGATGTCGGGGGCGGCGTCGCGTGAGAGCCGGTCGGCCGCCTCGACGAGCGAGTTGAACCGGCAGCAGAAGCAGCCGCCGGCGATCTCCTCCACCGGCAGGTCGCGGGCGCGCGAGAGCGCCGTGTCGACGAGCCCCCCGGCCTGGTCGTTGGTGACCAACCCCACGCGCAACCCGGCGGCGGCGAAGCGCTCCGCGGCGCGGAGGATGCAGGTCGTCTTCCCGGCGCCGAGGAAGCCGCCGATCATCACGTAGCGGGCCGGGGCGGGGCTGGTCGCGCGGTCGGTCATCGTCGGGATCCCCTCCTCCGGCCGTCGACGGGGCCGGTCAGTCGCTCGCGGCCGGCGGGTCGCCGGAAGCGGAGTCACTATAGCGGGAGGCGTGGAGGCGATCGATCGTCGCGCCGAGGAGGGCGACGTAGGCGTGGACGTCGAGATCCCCCTCGGCCGGCCCGCCGCGCACTTCGTACAGCCAGCCCGCCCCGTGGGGATCGGAGTGGGTGAGGCACGATTCGGCGGAGAGGAGGGGATTGGTGCCCACGAACTCGCCCTCCATGACACAGAACAGGTCGCTCACCGCCTTGAAGCCCTCCACGGTGCCGAGGCGCTGCCCGCCGGCGACCCGCTCGCCGGGGCGCACCTCGAGCAGCATCTCCACCAGCTCCCCGAGCATCCGCGTGGCGAACTTCGTCATCCCCACGCGCCACACCGACGGATCGGCCTCCGAAGGCGCCATCCAGAAGTGCGACGGCGCGTAGCGGTGGGAGGCGGGGAAGCGCGCCGAGAAATGGGCATGGCGGAAGCGCACCGTCTCGCCGGCCCCTCCCTCCGCCGCGCTCATCGCCCCTCCTCCCCGGCCGGGGGCCGCGGCGGCGCGCGGCCCGCCGAGCCGCGCCTCCCCGCCGCCAGGCCGCGCAGGCGCTTGACGAGGCGGGCGAGATCCTCCGGCCAGGGGCTCTGGAAGCGCATCTCGGCGCCGGAGACGGGATGGACGAAGCCGAGCTCGGCGGCGTGCAGCGCGACGCGCGGCGCCTGGGAGCGGTCCTCGACGGCCGCGCCGCGCGGGGCCGAATAGACCCGCTCACCGCACACCGGATGGCCGCTCTCGGCCATGTGGATGCGGATCTGGTGGGTGCGGCCGGTCTCGAGCCGGCACTCGACGAGGGTGTAGTCGTCGCCGAAGTGCTCGAGCGGCCGGACGTGCGTTACGGAGCGCTTCCCGCTGCCGTCGTCGGAGGATCCGCGCCGGCCGTCACCCCGGTCGCGCACCAGCGAGGAGACGATGGTCCCGGTCTCCACGCGCCCCACGCACAGGGCCAGATAGCGGCGGTGGGTGGTGTGGGCGCGAAACTGCTCGGCGAGGATCCGCTCCGCCGGAACGCTGCGTGCGAAGACGAGGAGGCCGCTGGTTTCGCGGTCGATGCGGTGCACCGCGCGCACCGGGGCGACGCGGCGGGGCGGCGTGCCCCGCGCGCGGCGGGCGCGCGATTCGCCCACGCGCCGGATGACGGCCGGGAGCAGCTCGTCGAGGGTCGGCTGCACCTGCCGGCGCCGCGCGGGCCAGTCGCGCTCCTCGGCGTGGCGCGTGGTGGTGAGGCCGGCGGGCTTGTCGACCACCACGACCGCCTCGTCGAGGTGGACGATGCGCACGTCGTCGGCGCGCGGCGGACGGGCCGCCGCCGTCTCGAGCACCTTGACCACCTCGCCCGATTTGAGGCGGCGGGCGGCGTCGGTGGCGACGTTGCCGTGCACGAGGACGTGCCGCCCGCGCACGAGCCGGTGGACCCGCGACCAGCTCGCGTCGCCGAGCCGCTCGCGGAGGAACGCCGCCAGGGTCCGGCCGGCGGCCTCGGGGCCGACGTGGAGGACCGTGCCGCTCGGTGAGGACTTGGCCATCAGGGACGCCGGGGACGTGTCCGGGGAAGCGCCGCGCCGCGGCTTGACCGGGTACCACCCGGATCTAGACTCTACCACTGGAGCGGCGCCGCGGCCGCCGCCCGCGGTGTTCCGGCCCCGGATCGGCCGCCGGCCTTCCCGCGGACCGCCGGCGATCGCGCCCCCGCCCCGCCGGATCGACCGGATCCGGGCCCTCCGCCCTTTCCCGGCCCTCCGCCCCCTCGAGGATTCCGCTCCGTGCCCGGCACCTGCGTCATCGGTCTGCAATGGGGTGACGAGGCGAAGGGGAAACTCGTCGATCTCCTCACCGAGGAGCACGACATCGTCGTCCGCTACCAGGGGGGCGCCAACGCCGGCCACACCGTGGTCTTCGGCGGCCAGACCTGGAAGCTCTCCCTGATCCCCAGCGGCATCCTCCGCGACGGCGTGACCTGCGTCGTCACCGGCGGCGTGGTCCTCGATCCGGCCTCCGTGATCCGCGAGATGGACGGCCTGGAGTCGCGCGGGGTGCGGATCGGCAGCAAACTGCTCCTCTCCGACCGGGCGCACGTCGTCTTCCCGTGGCACGTCACCGAGGACCGGATCCTCGACGGGATCGTCGCCGGCGGCGAGGCGATCGGCACCACCGGCCGGGGCATCGGCCCCTGCTACCGCGACAAGGTGGGGCGTTCGCTGGCGATCCGCCTCGGCGATCTCTACCGCCCCGACTTCCGCGAGCGCGTGGCCCACGTCGTCGCCGCCAAGAACCGCCTCCTCGGCGCGGGGGTCGGCGAGGCCCCCCTCGACGCGGCGGCGATCCACGCCGCGTACGCCGCCCACGCCGAGCGTCTCCGCCCGCACGTCGTCGACACCACCACCTTCCTCCTCGACGCCGCCGAGGCGGGCAAGCGGATCCTCTTCGAGGGGGCGCAGGGCTCGCTCCTCGACATCGACCACGGCACCTTCCCCTACGTCACCAGCAGCAACTCCTCCGGCGTGGGGGTGGCCTCGGGGTCGGGCGTGCCGGGGCGTTGGATCGAGCGTGTGATCGGGGTCATCAAGGCCTATTCGACGCGCGTCGGCGGCGGCCCCCTTCCCACCGAGCAGATCAACCCGATCGGCGAGCACCTCCGGGAGCGCGGGCGCGAGTACGGCACCGTGACCATGCGGCCGCGGCGCTGCGGATGGTTCGACGCCGTCGCCGCCCGCTACACGGCCCGCCTCTCCGGGGCCGACGAACTGGCCGTGATGCTCCTCGACGTGCTCTCCGGGCTCGACGAGGTGCGCATCTGCTCCGCCTACGAGATCGACGGCCGGCGGACCGTCGACTTCCCCTCCCACGTGGACGACCTGAAGCGGGCCGTGCCCGTCTACGAGACCCTCCCCGGCTGGACGGAAGACCTCTCCGGGGTGCGCGGCTACGATGCACTGCCGCGGCGGGCGCACGAGTACATCGACCGCATCGGCGCGTTGCTCGGCCGGCGCGTGTCGATCGTGTCGGTCGGCCCGGACCGTGCCCAGACCATCCTCCGCGGGGCCCCGGTGCCCGCCACGGCCTCCCCGAACGCATGGCCACGACCCCCGCACACCTCGGCGGCGAACGCCTGACGCCGGCGGACTCCGCCGCCGACCGCGCGGCTCCGGCGCCGGCCGGCGCCGGAGGCGGCCCGGGCGATCTGCCCCGTCACGTGGCCATCATCATGGACGGCAACGGCCGCTGGGCCCGCTCGCGCGGCCTGCCGCGGATCGAGGGGCACCGGCGCGGCGTGGCGAGCGTCCGCCGCGCCACCGAGCACTGCGTGCGGCGCGGCGTGGGCCGACTCACGCTCTACTGCCTGTCGAGCGAGAACTGGCGCCGACCGGAGACGGAGCTGGCGTTCCTGATGTGCCTCCTCGAGCAGTACCTCGTCGAGGAGCGGGCGCTGCTCATGGAGCAGCGCGTCCGGCTGTCGATGATCGGCCGCCGCGAGGGCCTCCCCGCCGAGACGCTCGCCGCCCTCGACCGGACGGTGGAGCTGTGCGCCGGCAACACCGGCATGCACCTCTGCCTGGCGATCAACTACGGGGCCCGGGCCGAGATCGTCGAGGCGGCGCGGCGGCTGGCGCGCGAGGCCCGCGACGGGAGCCTCGATCCGGAGGCCATCGACGAGGCGCGTTTCGCCGCCGCGCTCGACACCGCCGGCAGCCCCGATCCCGACCTCCTCATCCGCACCGCCGGCGAGATGCGCGTGAGCAACTTCCTCCTCTGGCAGATCAGCTACGCCGAGTTGTGGGTCACCGACACGGCCTGGCCGGAGTTCGAGGAGCGCCACCTCGACGAGGCGCTGGCCGCCTACGCCGCCCGGGAGCGGCGCTTCGGGGGGCTCGCCGCGCCGTGAACGCCCCCTCCGCCGGACCACGCGGGCCATCGTCACGCGCGCGGCGCGTCGTCACCGGATTCGCCATCCTCGCGGCCTTCCTGCCGCTGGTGTGGGCCGACGCGACGGGCGTCGCCGGCGCGCCCGTGGGGCGCTGGCTGCTCCCGGTGGCGTGCCTCCTGGCCGCGGGGGGCGCCGCCGAAATCCACCGCATGCTCCTGCCGGCGGGAGCCGGGCGGGCGTGGACGGCGCTGGCGGCCGCCGCGGTGCCGCTGGGCGCGGCCCTGGCCAGCCCCGCCTTTCTCGGCCGGTCGGAGCCCGCCGCGCCGCTCTCGGCCGCCGGCGGCGCCGCGACGGCGCTGGTGGCGGCGACGATCCTCGGCCTCGCCGTGGAGATCGCGCGCTACCGGCCCGGGGCGGGGGCGATCGAACGCGTCTCCGCCGCGGCGCTGGCCGGCGTGTTCGTCGGCCTGCCGATGGCGGCGGTTGTGGGCCTGCGCGTCACGGGGACGCCGGCCCCCGGGGGCGGCTGGCACGCCCCGGGGATGACGCCGCTGGTGGCGATGATCGCCGCGGCCAAGGGGGCCGACGTGGCGGCGTACCTCGCCGGCTCGACGTTCGGCCGCCGGAAGATGGCGCCCGCCCTGAGCCCGGGAAAGACCTGGGAGGGGGCGGCCGGGGCGGTCGCCGGGGCGCTTCTGGCCTCGTGGATCGTGCTGGTGGCGCTGCGGCGCACGGTGTCGATCCCCGACGCGTCGACCGCCATGCCGCTGGGTGGCTGGGCGGCGCACGGCGCCGTCGTGGCGATCGCCGGCATGGCCGGCGACCTCGCCGAGTCGCTCCTCAAGCGGGAGACGGGCATCAAGGACTCCGGCGCCACGCTGGGGGCGCTCGGCGGCGTGCTCGACCTGATCGACTCGCTGCTGTTCGCGGCCCCGGTGGCCTGGCTATTGTGGACGGTGGCCCCCCCCGGCTGACCGCGGGCGAGGGAGGGCGGGGATCGGCAGCGGCAGGAGGGCACGCCATGGCTCGTTCGTCCATCCCCACCCGCGCCGGCGCCGCGATCGCGGCGCTCGCCATGACGGTGGCGTTCCCGGCGGCGCCGGCCGGCGCCGAGCCCGGCGATTGGCCCGCGTTCCGCGGCCCCGCGGCGCGCGGCGTCGCGGCGGCGGGCGGCCTCCCCGACCGCTGGAGCAGCACCGAGAACGTCGCCTGGAAGACCGACCTCCCGGGGCGCGGCTGGTCGTCGCCGGTGGTGGTGGGGAACCGCGTCTTCATCACGACATGTGAGTCGACGGAGCCGCCGGAGGAGGCGAAGAAGGGGCTCTACTTCGGCGGCGACCGTTCGGAGCCGAGTTCGGCGATCCACCGCTGGAAGGTGCTGGCGCTCGACCTCGACTCGGGGAGCATCCGCTGGGAGCGCACGCTCCACGAGGGGGTGCCGACGCAGCCGATCCACATCAAGGGGAGCCACGCCTCGGAGACGCCGGTCGCCGACGGGGGGAAGGTGTGGTGCGTGTTCGGCGGAATCGGGGTCTTCTGTCTCGATCACGAGGGCACCGAACTGTGGCGCACGCCGCTCCCCTCGCGGCGCATGCGGGCCGGCTGGGGCACCGCCGCGTCCCCCGCGCTCCACGACGGCCGTCTGTACGTCGTCCTCGACAACGAGGAGGAGTCGGAAATCCTCGCCCTCGACGCCGCCAGCGGCGCGGAAGCCTGGCGCGTGGCGCGCGAGGGGGAGAAGAGCAATTGGTCGACGCCCTACGTGTGGGTCACGCCGCAGCGCACCGAGATCGTCACGGCCGGCACCGGACAGGTGCGCTCCTACGGCACCGACGGCGCGCTGTTGTGGTCGCTGCGCGGGATGTCGGCGATCACGATCGCCACCCCCTACGAGCACGACGGGCTGCTCGTCGTGTCGTCGGGCTACGTGATGGACCGCTCCAAGCCGTTGTGGGCGATCCGCCCCGGCGCCGCCGGCGACATCACCCCCGAGGAGGGCGCCACGACGGGCCCGTCGATCGCCTGGTGCCAGCCGTCGGCCGCCCCCTACAACCCCTCCACGATCGCCGTCGACGGGCGCGTCTACGTGCTCCACGACCGTGGCTTCCTCGCCGCCTATGCCGGCGCCGACGGCCGCGAGCTCCACCCGCCGCGGCGGATCCCCGAGGGGCGCGCCTTCACCGCCTCGCCATGGGCGGCCGACGGGAAGGTGTTCTGCATCAACGAGGACGGCGTGACGTTCGTGTTCCGCGCGGGCGACGCTTTCGAGCCCCTCCACACCAACACCCTCGCCGAGGACGACATGTGCATGGCCACGCCGGCCCTGGCCGGCGACCGGCTCCTCATCCGCACCGCCGCGCGGATCTACTGCATCCGCGCCCCCCGGTGAGGCGGCGGCGCCCGCCGGGTGGGGCGGAAAAAGGCCCTTTCGGCCCGGCGGGGACCGTTCGGCCGACGGGCCGGCCGGCGCGGGGTATACTCGGGCGGTGCTCCCGTTCCGCCGGCGTCCCTCCTTTCCCCGGACCCGTCCGCCCGCGCCTCCCCGATGACCCGCACGACGATCGCGGTGGTCGATTCCAAACGGATCCTCGCGATCTTCGGCCCGCGGGACCAGCACCTGCGCCGGATCCGCGCGGCGCTGGGGGTCTCCGTCTCCGCCCGCGACGATGCGATCCGCATCGAAGGGGACGACGAGGCCGTGAAGCGGGCCACCGCGGCCTTCGAGCACCTCGACCGCGTGGCCCGCGACCGCGGGGGCGTCGAGGCGACCGACGTGGCCGAGGCCATCGCCGTGGTCACCGGCACCGAGGCCCCGGTGCACCAGGAGCCGATCGAGGTGCAGCGTGCGGGGCGCAGCGTGCTGCCGCGCTCGCCCGGCCAGGCCGCCTACGTGAAGGCCATCCGCGAGCACGACGTGGTGCTCTGCAACGGCCCGGCGGGGAGCGGCAAGACGTTCCTCGCCGTGGCGATGGCGGTGTCGATGTGGCGAGCCGAACAGGTGCGCAAGATCGTCCTCGTGCGGCCGGCCGTCGAGGCCGGCGAGAGCCTCGGCTACCTGCCGGGCGACCTGCAGGCCAAGATCAATCCCTACCTCCGCCCCCTCCTCGACGCCCTCCGCGAACTCCTCGACTACGACCTCCTCAAGCGGCTCGGCGAGCAGGACATCGTCGAGATGGTGCCGCTGGCCTACATGCGCGGCCGGACGCTGAACAACGCCTTCATCATCCTCGACGAGGCGCAGAACACCTCCGTGGCCCAGATGAAGATGTTCCTCACGCGCCTGGGCATGGGCTCGAAGATGGTGATCTCGGGCGACACCACCCAGATCGACCTCCCCCCGAACCGCACCAGCGGCCTCGTCGACGCCATGCGGCGCCTCCACGGTGTGCCCGGCTGCTGCCGCGTCCGCCTCGGCGGCGGCGACATCGTCCGCCATCCCCTCGTGCAGCGCATCGTCGAAGCCTACGACGACGAAGCGAACCTCGACCGCCCCCGCGCGTCACGGTGACACCCGCGGCGGCCCGCCGCCGCCCAGCGCCATGCCCGTCGCCCCATCCTCCTACCGCCGCACCGTCCGCCGCGGGTTTCCCGTCGACGGGCCGCAGGGGTTCTGGAGCACCCTCTTCGAGCGTGCCAGCCGCGCCGAGGTGCTCGTGCGCCTGGCGCTGTGCGTGATCGCCTCGGGAGCGCTCCTGGTGGCCTTCCACGGCTGGCGCGAGCCGCAGGCCTGGCGCCGCGGCGCGATCGCGCCGCGCGGCATCGCCGCCCGGGTGCCGTTCGAGCGGCCCGACGCCGAGCGCACGCGCACCGCGCAGGAGCGGGCGGCGGCCCAGGTGCGCGTGGTCTACGCCCACGATCAGGCGGCGCTCGTGCGCCTGCGCGACGGCGTCAAGAACCGGGCCGCCGAGGTCGGTGGGGCCGACGTCCTCGACGCCGACTCGCGCGACGCGTGGCTCGAGTTCTCGCCCGACGCCGGCCCGCTGCTCGCGGCGCTGCCACCGCGGCCGGTCGCGGAGGGGATCGACGTCGGGAACGACGCCGACGCCGGGGCGGACGCCTCCGCAGGCGGGGGCCCCGGGGACGGCGAGTCGGCGCCCACGGCCGCGGCGACGGCCGACGGCGCCGAGGCGGACGACCCGGCACTGGCCGCGGAGAAGGCGGCCTTCGCGGCCTTCCACGCCCGCCTCGACACCAAGGAGGAGCAGAACGACTTCGAGCGCGCCATCGACGGCGCCTTCGCCGAGGCCATCACCACCGGGATTCTCGAGAAGGTGCAGCACGGCGTCGACGAAGGGAGCCAGACGGAGATCGACGTCCACCCCCTCGGCAGCACCGCCGGGACGTCGCGCGTGCAGGTGGCCGACGTGCTCCTCGGGGAGGTGAAGGAGGCCATCCGGCGCCGGCTCGAGGGTGAACTCGGCCGCGGCGACCTCGCCGCCCGCGTATGGGGATGGATCGAACCCAAGCTCTCCGGATCGCTCGAGATCGACGGCGACGCGACCGCCGCGGCACGCACGGAGGCGCGCGAGAAGACGCCCCAGCAGTACGCCCGGTACGCCGCCGGCGACGCGCTGGCGGCCCCCGGCGAGGCGCTCGGCGACGACGAGGTCGCGATCCTCGGGCACGAGCACGACGAATATGTCCGCCGCCAGGACCTCCGCCAGCGCCTCGGCCGGGCCGCCGCCATGCTCGGCCTGTTCACGGCGATGTTCGCCCTGGCCGGGTTCTACGTCCACATGCACCACCGCGACGTCCTCGAGGACCTCGGCCACGTCGCCACGCTCACCACGCTCGCCACGGTGACGGCGATGCTCTGCCAGTTCGCGGCCGGCGACGCCTGGCACGCGGAGATCGTGCCGCTGCTGCTCTTCGCGATGACGGTGGCCATCGCCTACGACGAGGATCTGGCGCTGCTGTTGGCCGCGGAGGTGGCGCTGGTGGTGGTCGTCGGCCTCGGCCGCGGGCTCGTCGATTTCGTCACGCTGGCCGCCGCGGCCGCCGCGATGGTCTTCTGGATGGGGCGGCTCCGCAGCCGCAGCAAGCTGATCTACGTGGGGCTGTGGGCCGGCGCCGTGGCCCTCTCCACGCGGCTGGGCGCCGAGCTGCTCGAGGGGCGCGGCCTCAACGGCCAGCTGCTCTACGAATGCGGCCGGACGGGCATGTGGGTGGTGCTGGCGGGCTTCCTCATGACCGGTCTGCTGCCCTTCATCGAGCGCGGCTTCGGCGTGCTCACCGACCTGAGCCTCCTCGAGGTGGGGGACGTCGCCCACCCGCTGCTGCAGGAGCTCGTCCGCCGGGCCCCCGGCACCTACAACCACTCGATCAACGTGGCGAGCATCGGCGAGGCGGCCGCCGAGGCGATCGGCGCCCGCGGGCTGCTGGTGCGCGTGGGGGCCTACTTCCACGACGTGGGCAAGATGCTCAAGCCCGCCTACTTCGTCGAGAACCAGGGGTCGGGGGCGAGCCGCCACGAATCGCTCGTGCCGGCGATGAGCACCCTGATCATCGTGGCCCACGTCAAGGAGGGGGCCGAGCTGGCGCGGCAGTACAACCTCCCCCAGCCGATCGTCGACCTCATCGGCGAGCACCACGGCACGACGCTCGTGGAGTACTTCTACCGGCGGGCCACCGAGCGTCAGCAGGCCAATCCCGACGGCGGCGGCGTCGACGAGCAGAGCTACCGCTACCCGGGCCCCAAGCCGAGCACGCGTGAAAGCGCGGTGCTCATGCTCTCCGACGCCGTGGAGAGCGCCAGCCGGGCGCTCGTCGAGCCGACGCCGGCGCGCATCCAGGGGCTGGTCCACGACCTGGCGATGAAGCGCCTCCTCGACGGGCAGTTCGACGAGTGCGGCCTGACGCTCGAGGAGCTGCAGTTGGTGGAGGAGAGCCTCGTCAAGAGCCTGACGGCGGTGTACCACGGCCGCGTGAAGTACCCCGAGCCGAGGACGGCCTAGTGGGCGCCCATGCGACCCCCGCCGCCGCCGTGCCCCCGGGCGCCGGGCGCGTCGTCGTGGAGGTGACGGACCGGCAGCGGCGCGTGCGCGTGGGCCGGGCGTGGCTCGCGGGCGTCGTGCGCCGCGCCGTCCGGCTCCTCGGGGCGGCGGCGGCGGAGGTGTCGGTGATCCTCGTCGACGATCGGCGGATCGCGCGGATCCACGCCGATTGGATGGGGGGATCCCACCCCCACCGACGTCATCACCTTCCCGCTCCCCGCCGGCGCCGGCGACGACGGCGTGCTCCGCGGCGACATCGTCGTCAGCGTCGAGACGGCGGCCCGCGTCGCCGCGGAGGTGGGCTGGACCACGCGCCTCGAGACCGCCTACGGCGCGATCCACGGCCTGCTCCATCTCGTGGGGCACGACGACCTCTCCCCCGGGCCGCGCCGCGCGATGCGCCGCCGGGAACGCACGCTCATGGAGGCGCTGGGCCTTCCCGCGCCGCCGCGCCCACGCCGCGCGCCGCGATCTCCCCCGGGAAAGCCGCGCCGATGACGCCCACCGCCTTCGCCGTCGTCATGCTGCTCGTGGCGAGCCTCGCCGCGGTGCAGGCCCGCGCCGCGCGGGGCACCCCGCGGCACCGCCTCGAGGAGACCTGCCAGCGCCGCGGCCGCGCGGGGCTGGCCGACGAGATCGCCGCCGGCACCGAGCCGGTGGCCTTCATCGCCGCCACGATCGTCACGGTGACCGCCACGGCGGCGACGCTCCTGGCGGGGCTCTCACCCGACGTGCTCGCGGCGCCGGGACGGCTCCGCGTGCCGGGGGTGCTGCTCTGGATGGGGCTGGTGTGGGCGCTTCTGGTGGCGCTGCCGATGCTGGTGGCGCGGGCGGCGGGGGCCTGGATCCTCGCCTCGACCTGGCCCGTGTGGCGGCCGCTGGTGGCGGCCGTGCGCCCGTTCGTGGCCGGCACCGCGCGCGTCGGCGGCCTGCTCGCCCGCCTTCTCGGCCGGCGCGGGCCGGTGGACGACGAGCCGACGGTCGAGGAGGAGGTGCGGGCGGTGGTCGACGAGGCGCTGCGCGAGGGGCGGCTGGAGGGCGCGGCCCGCGACATGATCGAGGGGGTGATGGAGCTGCGCGACGCGCGCGTGGCGCGGATCATGACGCCCCGGACGCGGATCGTGTCGCTGCCGGTCGACGCGGCGCTGGCCGAGGTGCTCCGCGTCGCCACCGACAGCGCGCACACGCGGCTGCCGGTGTGGGACCGCTCCCCCGACGACGTGATCGGCATCCTCCACACGCGCGAGCTGCTCACCCGCATGGCCGAGGCCGCCGCGAGCGGCCGACCGGCCGAGCTCCCCACCCTCCGCCCGCTCCTCCGGCCGCCGCTGTTCGTGCCGGAGACGATGAGCGTGCAGAGCCTCCTCCGCGAGCTGCAGCGCACCCACACCCACATGGCCGTCGTCACCGACGAGTTCGGCGGGGTGGCGGGGCTGGTGACGATCGAGGACGCGCTCGAGGAGATCGTGGGCGAGATCGCCGACGAGCACGACGAGGCCTTCTCCGACGGCCTGCGGTCGCTCTCCGACGGCGTCACGGAGGCGATGGCCGACGTGCGGCTCGCCGACCTCGCCGCGCGGACCGGCCTCGAGCTCCCGGTGAAGGCCGATTACGAGACGGTGGGGGGCTTCGTGTTCCATCACCTCGGCCGCATCCCCGCCGCCGGCGACCGCTTCGAGTCGCACGGGGCGGCGTGGGAGGTGATCTCGGCGTCGCGGCGCCGCGTCGATCTCGTCCGCGTGACCCGCCTCGCCCCCCCGGTTTGACGCGCCGATGCCCGTCGAGAAGGCACGAGCCGTCGTGATCCGCGCCGTGCCCTTCGGGGAGACGAGCGCCGTCGTCACGCTCCACACGCGGGAATTCGGCAAGCTGCGCGCCCTGGCGAAGGGGGCATGGCGGCCGAAGAGCGCCTTCGACGGCGCCCTTGACCTGCTTTCCGTCTGTCAGGTACTCGTCCTCCGCAAATCGGGCGGCGGGCTCGATCTGGTCACCGAGGCCTGCCTGGAACGGCGCTTCCGCGTCGCCACGTGCCTGGCGGCGGTGTACGGCGGGTTGTACGTGGCCGAACTCCTCGACGCCCTCACCGCGGATGCCGACCCGCAGCCGGAGCTCTTCGATGCCGCCGACGCCACGCTCGCGCGTCTCTCCGGCCACCGCGGCCCCGCGGCGGCGGTCTGGCCGCGGGTCGTGGGCTTCGAGCTCTCCGCGCTGCACGCCGCCGGGCAGGCGCCCGCTTTGGTGCGCTGCGCCGAATGCGGGGCGGAGCCGCCTCCGGCCCCCCGGATGTCGTTCGGCATGCTCGACGGCGGCCTGCTGTGCGCCGCCTGCCGGCGCGGCCGCCGCGCCGTCGTCTCCGTGTCGGCCGGCGCGCTGGCGGCACTGCGCACGCTCGCCCCGGCTCGCCGCCGCGCCGACGCCCCCGATCCCGACCCGGCCCTCGAGGGGGAGGTGCGTGCCGTGATGAACACCCTCCTGGCCCACGTCCTCGGGAGGCGTTCGCGCCTCGGCTCCCGCCTCGTCCATCCCCCTGCCCGCCCCCGCCGCACCGAGTCGCCGCCCGCACCATGACGCACCACGCACCCGCGCCGCGACCGCCCCTCCGCAGGCACGCCGCCGTCACGGCGCTCGGCCTGCTCCTGCTGGCGGGCTGCGCCACGATCAAGACGCCCACCTGGCCCTGGTCGAAGTCCGACGAGCGCGCCGGCAGCCGGGTGGCCGGCGAGCTCGGCGACGACGCCGACAGCGACGTCATCTCCTCGGAGTACACCCCGCCGCCGGAGATGGGCTGGGATCTCCTCAAGGGGGAGAACGTGAAGCGGCGTTGGAAGCGCCTGGTGGGGCGCGGGCCCAACGAGCCGGTGGCGCGGCGGGCCCTCGCCGAGGCCAACGGCCTGTACGAGCAGCGGAAGTACGCCGAGGCGGCCAAGAAGTACAAGGTGGCGATCGACCGCTGGCCCGACTCGGCGATCGAGGAGGAGGCCATGTGGCAGCTGGCGGAGTGCTGGTTCTTCACCGACCAGTACCCGAAAGCCGAGGACGCCTACGACGAGATCGTGAAGAAGTACGCCAACACGCGCTACCTCGACCGCATCGCGCAGCGGCAATTCGTCATCGCGCAGTACTGGATCGCGCTCGACGACCGCCATCAGTATTGGACGATCGCCCCCAACGCCTTCGACCGCAGCCGGCCGATCTTCGACACGCGCGGCCGGGCCCTCAAGGCCTTCGACCACGTGCGCATCAACGACCCGCGCGGCCCGCTCGCCGACGACAGCATCTTCGCCCAGGCCAACGCGCACTTCCTCGAGCGGCAGTGGATCGACGCCGACTACTTCTACACCCTGCTGCGCAGCGAATACCCCGACTCGAGCTTCCTCCTCCAGGCCCATCTCCTCGGGCTCCAGTCCAAGCTCCGCGCCTACCAGGGGCCCGGCTACGAGGGGGGCGTGCTCGACGAGGCCGAGGTGCTCGCCGACCAGACGCTGGTGCAGTTCCCCGACCAGCTGGCCCGCGAGGACCAGGACCGCGTGCTCGGGGTGCGCGCCGAGATCCACGCCCAGCAGGCGCTGCGCCACTGGAACCGGGCGGAGTTCTACGCCAAGGGGCAGCACTACACCTCGGCCCGGATCTACTACGCCCTCATCGCCCGCGACCGGCCGCAGACGCTGCTGGCCGCCAAGGCGCGCGAGCGGCTGGGGGAGATCGCCGGCAAGGACGACGTCTCCGACAACCCCTTCCCCACGCTCACGGCCTGGCTCAACCCCGACTCGCTCAAGGAGGCGGAGCTCGACGCCATCGCCGAGACCGGCGCCGTGATCGCCCGCGAGAACGATGCCGACGCGCCGACGGTGCGCTGACGCGCCCGCCGCCGGCGCCCCCCGCAGGAACGCCCCCATGCCCCCCGGCCGCATCGCCCACCGCCGGTGGTGCCTCGGGGCGCTCGCGGCGGCGCTCCTCCCCGCCTGGGGGTGCGCCTCCTACCGCTTCGGCAACGCCACCCTCTACGCGCCGAACGTGCGCACGGTGTACGTGCCGATGATCCAGAGCGACTCCTTCCGCACCACGCCCGGCATCGACCTGGGCGAGCGCCTCACCGAGGCGGTCTGCAAGGAGATCGAGAAGCGCACCCCCTTCAAGGTGGTGGGGAGCGCCGACGCCGACAGCGTGCTCACGGCGCGGATCGTCGCCGACACCAAGCGCATGCAGGTGGAGAGCCCCACCGACCAGTCGCGGATGGTGGAGATGAACATCCAGGTCCTCGTCACCTGGGCCGACCGCGGCGGCGCGGTGCTGGCCAGCGGCGCCGTCCCCCTCCCCGCGGCGAGCGTCGACGTCGGCCAGTCGGCGGCGCTGGTGCCCGAGTACGGCCGCTCGGTGGTCAGCACGCAGCAGGAGGGCCTGGTGAAGATGGCCCAGCAGATCGTGGGGCTGATGGAGGAGCCGTGGTGAGGCGGTGGAGACTCCCGGCATGACGACCGCCCCCCCCGAGCGCTGGCAGCTCCGCTCCACGAGCCTCCCCCTGCCCGGGGTCGGGGGGCGCCCGCGGCGGCCGATCGTGATGGGGATCGTGAACGTCACCCCCGACAGCTTCTCCGACGGCGGGCGGCTGGCGTCGGTCGGGGCCGCCGTGGAGCATGGCCTGGCGCTCGTCGCCGCGGGCGCCGAGATCCTCGACGTCGGCGGCGAGAGCACGCGCCCCTTCTCGGCGAGCGTCGACGCGGAGGAGGAGATCCGGCGCACCGCCGAGGTGGTGCGCCGGCTCGTGCGCGAGGCCGGGGTGCCGGTGTCGATCGACACCTCCAAGGCGTCCGTCGCGACGCGCGCCCTCGAGCACGGCGCGGAGATTGTCAACGACGTCACCGGCCTGGCGGGCGATCCGGCGATGCTGGCGCTCGTGCTCGCCGAGCGCCCCGGCGTGTGCGCCATGCACATGCAGGGAACGCCGGCCACCATGCAGCTCGACCCCCGCTACGACGACGTCGTGGCCGACATCCACCGCTGGCTCGCCGCGCGGCGCGACGCCCTGGCGGAGGCCGGGCTCGAGCCGTCGCGCGTCTGCCTCGACCCCGGGATCGGGTTCGGCAAGACGCACGCCCACAACCTCGAGCTCGTGCGCCGCGCCGCGGCCTTCCTCGATCTCGGCCGCCCGATCCTCGTGGGCCATTCGCGGAAGGGGTTCATCGGGAAGACGCTCGAGGGGGCGCTGGGCCGGCCCGCCACCGAGGCCGAGCGCGACGCCGCCACCGCGGGCATCGCCTGCCGCCTCGCGGCCGCCGGGGTGCACGTGGTGCGCGTCCACGCGGCGGGGATGGTGCGGGCGGCGCTCGAGGCCTTCGCCGCCGCCGGCTGATCGCGGGGGCGCCTCCCCGGGGCGGCGGACGCGCGTCCGCTCCATCCGCCGAGGGGATCGCGCGGCTGCAACCTTGACGGCCCGGCCCCGTTCAACCCACAACAGCGCCCCTCTTCGCTTCTCCCCGGGAGTTCCGCCATGTCTCCGCTCGCTTCCCCGGCGTCCGTGCGCGCCCTGCTCTGCCCGGCCTCGTCGGCCCCGTGCCGGTCCTCCGGTGCCCGGAGCGGCTGGATGCTGTGCGTGCTGCTCGTGGCGCTTTCGTCGACCGCCTGCGGCCAACCCCCCGCCGGCCCTCCCGGCCAGCGCGGCGGACCGCCCGCCGGCCCCGGTGGACCGGGCGGACCGGGCGGCCCCCCGGGAGGCTTTCCCGGCGGCGGCCCCGGTGGATTCGGCGGCGGCGCGGGAGGCTTCCTCCGCATGCTGCCGGTGATGACGGCCCTCGACACCGACGAAGACGGCGAGCTTTCGGCCGACGAACTGGCCAAGGCCACCGAGCACCTGAAGAAGCTCGACGTCAACGCCGACGGCAAGCTCTCGGCGGAGGAACTGCGTCCGGCGGTTCAGGGCGGCGGGCCGGGTGGCCCCGGAGGCTTCGGTGGCGGTCCGGGCGGCGGGGGCGGCGGCCGCTTCGGCGGGCCCGGCGGGCCGGGTGGCTTTCCCGGCGGGCCAGGCGGCGGGGGCGGCGGCGAGGAACTCGCCACGCGGATGATGGAATTCGACGCCGACAAGGACGGCAAACTCACCGCCGAGGAACTCCCCGCGCGGATGCAGGGCATGCTCGCCCGCGGCGACGCCGACAAGGATGGCAAGCTCACGCGAGAGGAGATCGTGGCGATGGCCGCGCAGGGAGGCGGCTTCGGCGGTGGCGGCGGCCCGCGCGGCGACGGGGGACGGGGCGGTCAGGGTGTGCCGCGCGGCCCCGGTGGCGGTGGCTTCGGTGGCGGGGGCAACCCCGGCGGCTTCGTCGATCGGATGTTCGAGTTCGACGCCGACAAGGACGGCAAGCTCTCGCGCGAGGAACTCGACGCGATGGCCGCGCAGTTCGGCGGCGGCGGTGGCGGCGGCGGTCGTGAAGGGCGCCCCCCCCGCGGTCCCGAAGGCGGCCGCGGCGAGCGCGAGGAGGGGCGCCGCGGCCAGCGGCCCCCGGTCGAGGAGTGATCGGGAGGCGGTCCCCGACGGCCGCCCCCACCCAGGCGACATCGTCCCCCCGGAGTCCATCCGCCATGCGCCGGATCCGTTTCCCGATTCGCGGCCTCCTTCAGGCGGCGGCACGGGCCGCCTCGTGGGCCCTCGCCCTCGCGATCCTGCCCGGCCTCCCGGCCCGCGCCGACTGGCCGCGTTTCCGCGGCCCCAACGGCGGCGGCGTCGCCACCGACTCGAGCCCCGTGCCGACGACGATGTCGGAGACGGAGAACCTGCGCTGGAAGGTGGCCCTTCCGGGGGCCGGGGTGTCGTGCCCGATCGTGGTCGGCCAGCGCGTGTTCGTCACCACCTACTCCGGCTACGGTGCCGAAGGCGGCACGCAGGTGGATCTGGTGCGCCATCTGGTCTGTCTCGATGCACGCAGCGGCGCGGAGCTCTGGAAGCGCGAGGTGGAGGCGGTGCTCCCGGAGGATCCGTGGAGCGGGATGGGGGTGCCGGCCCACGGCTACGCCTCCCACACCCCCGTCTCCGACGGCGAGCGCGTCTTCGCCTTCTTCGGCAAGTCGGGGGTGCGTGCCTGGGACCTCGACGGCCATCCGCTGTGGGAGAAATCGGTGGGCACCGACTCCGACCCGCGGCGCTGGGGCTCCGCGTCGAGCCCGATCGTCGTCGACGGGGTGGTGGTGGTGGTCGCCGGCCCGGAACGGCGCTCGATCGTGGGCCTCGACGCGAAGTCGGGGAGCGAACTGTGGGCCGCCGACTCCGAGGCGCTGGCGAACGTGTGGGGCACGCCGGTCACGGCGCCGGGCCATGACGGCGGCACCGACGTCGTCCTCGCCACGCCGGGCGAACTGTGGGGCCTGAACCCCGCCACCGGCAAGCTCCGCTGGTATGCCGGTGCCGTCGGCGAGGACGGCTTCAACACCAGCGCCGTGGTCGCCGACGGCGTGGCCTACTGCATCGAGGGGCGCAGCGGCGGTTCGATCGCCGTGCGCACCGGCGGCAAGGGGGACGTCACCGACAGCCACGTGGTGTGGAGCGGCCGCGACGCCAACCGCTTCGGCACGCCGCTGGTGCTCGACGGCCGGGTGTGGTTCATCGCCAACCGGATCGCCAATTGCCTCGACGCCGCCACCGGCGAACGGCTCTTCCAGTCGCGCCTTCCGGGCGACGGCGGCGGGGGGGGCGGCGGGTTCGGCCGCGGCGGCGACTACGCCTCGCCGGTGGCCGCCGACGGCAAGGTGTTCTACGTGACGAGCGACGGGCAGGTGCACGTGCTGGCCTCCGCCGCGACGCTCGAGTCGCTGGCGGTGAACGACCTCGGCGAGGAGGGGGAAACCTTCGCCGCCACGCCGGCGATCTCCGACGGCGCGATCTACATCCGCTCCGACCGCCACCTGTGGTGCTTCTCGGAGGGGGGCACGTGAGGCGCGACGGGCTCGCGGCCCTGTGGCTCGTCCCGTAGGGGGCCGTGGTATTCTCACCGGGAGGGTCGCCCCTCCCGATCCACGAGCCCGCCCCGATGAAGACCGCCCACGAGCCCCCGCAGCATGACGCGGCCCCCGGCGCACCCGGCGTGCCCCTCGCGGGGGCGGCTCCGGCCGACCTCGCGGCGGACTGCCGGGCCATGGCCCTCCGCGCCCGGGCCGCCGCACTCGATCTGGCCGAGGCGCCGGCGGCGCGGAAGGCCGAAGCGCTCGCGGCGGCCGCGGCGGCGATCCGTGCCGACGCCGCGGCGATCCTGGAGGCCAACCGCGCCGACCTCGAGGCCGCGGCCGGCGCGGGGCTCACGGCGGCCGAGACCGAGCGCCTCCTCCTCGACGCGGCCCGGGTGGAGGGGATCGCCGCGGGCATCGAACGCGTGGCGGCCCTGCCCGATCCGGTCGGCGAGACGATCGAGGAGTCGGTCCGCCCCAACGGCCTCCGGGTGCGCCGGGTGCGCGTGCCGCTGGGGGTGATCTTCTTCATCTACGAGTCGCGCCCCAACGTCACCGCCGACGCGGCCGCGGTGGCCGTCGCCTCGGGCAACGCCATCATCCTCCGCGGGGGCCGCGAGGCGGCGCGGTCGAGCGGGGCGCTGGTGGCGGCGGTGCGGCGCGGCCTCGCCGCCGCCGGCCTGCCCGCCGACGCGGTGCAGCTGGTCGCCACCCCCGACCGGGCCGCGGTGGGGGCCTTCCTGGGCATGGACGACCTCGTCGACCTCGTCATCCCGCGCGGCGGCGAGCAGCTCATCCGCCGGGTCTGCGCCGAGGCGCGGATGCCGGTGCTCAAGCACTTCACCGGCAACTGCCACGTGTACGTCGACCGGGCCGCCGATCCCGACATGGCCCTGGCGATCGTCGTCAACGCGAAATGCCAGCGGATGGGGGTCTGCAACGCGGCCGAGTCGCTCCTGGTGCACGCCGACGTGGCCGCCACGTTCCTCCCCGTCATCGGCGCGGCGCTGGCCGCCCGCGGCGTGGAGATCGTCGGCGACGCCGCCACCCGGGCCCTGCTCCCGGAGGCCGGCGCGGCCACCGACGCCGACTT
>CAISKG010000443.1 GCA_903885855.1 uncultured Planctomycetaceae bacterium | reverse complement strand
CGCCCCGGGCCCGCGCACGCCCGGCCGCGTCGCGGGGCTCGTGCCGCTGGTCGGCGTATGGCTGGCCCTCGTCGCGCTCTTCGGGATCCTGGCCGACAACTTCCTCTCCCCCGCCACCTTCACCACGCTCGCCGGCCGTCTCCCGGCGCTCGTGCTGGCGGCGACGGGCATGACGCTCGTCATCGTCACCGGCGGGATCGATCTGGCCGTGGGGTCGGTGGCGGCGCTGGCAGGGGGGGTGCTGGGGGTGGCGCTCGAGGCGTGGAAGTGGCCGGTGGCCGCGGCGCTGCCGCTGGCGGTGGCGACGGGGGCGGCGGTGGGCCTCGGCGGGGGGATGCTCTCGGTGGGCCTGCGGCTGCCGAGCTTCCTCGTCACGCTCGGGCTCCTCGAGGCCTGCCGCGGCCTGACCTACGCGGTGAGCGGCTCACGGACGCTGTTCCTCGGGGGGCGTCTCGAGGCGCTGCTGCGGCCCGTGCCGGGCGTCGGCCTCCCCGCCACGGTGCTCGTCACGCTCGCGGTCGCCGCCGCCGCGCAGTTCGTGCTCGCGCGGACGGTGCTCGGACGCCGCATGGTGGCGGTCGGCTCGAACGAGGAGGCGGCCCGTCTTTCCGGGGTCTCCGTCGGGACCACGCGCCTCGCCGCCTTCACGCTCTCCGGGACGCTCGCCGGCCTCGCCGGCGTCTTCGCCTGCGCCCGTCTGGGATCGGCCGATCCCAACGCCGGCGTGGGGCTCGAGCTCTCGGCCATCGCCGCGGCGGTGATCGGGGGCACGAGCCTTTCCGGGGGCCGGGGGAGCGTGGTGGGCAGCCTGGTGGGCGTTCTGGTGATCGCCACGCTCGAAGCGGGCCTCGCGCAGCTCGGCGCCTCCGAGCCGCTCAAACGCGTGGTGACCGGCGGCGTGATCGTGGCCGCGGTGGCCGCCGACGGCCTGCGGCGGCGCTACGGCAGCGGCGACGCCTGACGGCCGCGGCGACGCCCGCCGCCCTGCCCGCCGCCGTTCTTCCCCCCGCCGCCGCCGCGCGGGCGATCGGCGTCGGGATCGTAGGCGGGGTTGGGCCCGGGGGGAAGCGCGGCGCCGGTGTCGCGCTGCCAGGCGCGCAGCGTCGCTGCGAGCCGCGCGGCGCGGTCGGGCTCGCGCGTCGCCAGGTCGTGCTCCTCCCCCGGATCCTCGCGGAGGTTGAACAGCTCGACGCTGCCGCCGTCCTCGAAATGCTCCACGAGTTTCCAGTCGCCCTCGCGGACGGCGCTCGACGGGGCCGCGCGTCCCACGTAGCAGGGGAAGTGCCAGAAGAGCGGTCGCTCCGCCGGCGCCGCGCCCCCCTCGAGCAGGCCGGCCAGGCTCGCGCCGTCGAGCGTGACGCCGGCCGGGGTCCGGACGCCCGCCAGCGCCAGGAGGGTCGGATAGAGATCGATCGTCGCCACCGGCACGTCGCTGGTGCCGGCGGCGACGTGCCCCGGCCACGCGATCACCAGCGGGACGCGGATCCCCCCCTCGTACAACTCCCCCTTGCTGCCGCGCAGCGGCGGCGTGAACCGGGGCGTGCCGCCGTTGTCGGAGGTGAAGACGAGAATCGTGTCGTCGCGGAGGCCGAGCCGCTCCAGCCGCTCCACCACGCGGGCCACGTTCCGGTCGCTGGCCAGGATCGTGGCGGCGTACGCGGCGTCGTCGCGACGGTCGTCCCGCGCCGCCGCCTTGCGCTCGAAGTGGTCGACGAGGTCCGCGGGCGGGTCGAAGGGGGCGTGGACGGCGTGATCGGCGTAGTAGGCGAAGAAGGGACCGTCGCGCTCGCGCTCCACGAACGCCAGCAGCTCGTCGGTGAGCCGGTCGGAGAGGTAGGCGCCGGCGTCGTCGTGGTAGGCGTCCTTGCCGAAGCCGACCGTCTCGGGGAAGACGACCGTCCCGAATCCCTGCCCGCCGGGCGTCGTGGGGCCCCGCCTCCCGCGACCGAGATTCCACATCCCGAAGAACGCGGTGGCGTAGCCCGCGCTTCCGAGCGCCTCCGGCAACGTCACCACCTCCGTGTCGAGGTCGGTGGCACTCTCGGCCGCGAGCACCTTCTGCCAGGGGCTGCCGGGGGCGTGGCGCGGATCGACGACGGTGTAGATGCCGTGGCGCGGCGGCACCTGCCCCGACATCAGGCAGGCCCGCGTGGGCGCGCAGTTGGGGGCGCTGGCATAGGCCCGCGTGAACACCATCCCCAGGCGGGCGAGGCGGTCGATGGCGGGGGTCTCGACGAAGTCGTTCCCCATGAAGCCCACGTCGCGCCAGCCCATGTCGTCCATGAGGAAGAGGATCACGTTCGGCTGGCGGGCGGCGGCGGGCGCCGCCAGCGCGGCGGGCACCAGCAGCGCGGCGGGCCAGAGCAGCGCAGCCAAGGGCAGCGTCACGGCGGGGCGACGCGGCGTCATCTCACTCCTCCCCCTGCCGCTCGTAGTCGAAGGAGAGCGTCCCCTCGGCGAGCGTGATGCCGCGGATCGCCTCGAGGAGGGCCTCGCGCGACGCGCCGCGCGGGGGCAGCCGGGCCGGCGCCGCGAGGGCCCAGACGGTGACATGGTAGGTCTTCACCCCCGGACCGCGCGAGCAGGGGGGATCGTATCCGGGGCGGCCCTTGTCGTTGAGGCCGACGGTGCCGACGTCGCCGCCGCCGGCGGGGATGGAGCGCACGTCCGCCGGGATGCCGTGCACGACCCAGTAGGTCTTGAGCCGATCGGGCGCCTCGTGCCAGATCGCCAGCGCGTACTCCACCGTGCCGTCGGGCCCCGCCTCCCACTCGAGCGGCGGCGGCGTGCCGTCGCCGTCGCAGGTATGGCGGGCCCGCAGCCGGCCGTCCTCCCCGATGGCCTCGCTCGACACCGCGAGCCCTCCCTGCCGGCCGCGCGGTGGCGCGTCGCGCCGCGGCGGCGGATCGTCCCGGCGCTCGCGGTCCGG
>CAISKG010000442.1 GCA_903885855.1 uncultured Planctomycetaceae bacterium | reverse complement strand
TGCCGGCGACGACCGCCACGGGGCACGACACCGATCGCTTGGGCAGGCACCGGCTCTCCCACAGCACGCGCCCCGTGGCCGCCTCCACGCCGGAGAGGCCGTGGGCCATGCTCGCCAGCACGATCTGCTCGGGGCCCTCCCCCACGGCGCCGATCCCCAGCGGCGGCGAGTAGGCGGTGCGGGCGGTGTCGCGCGGCAGGCGCCAGCGGACGAGCCCGGTGGCGGCCTCGAGCGCGAGGACCGCGCTGGGGCCGTCCTGCTCCATCGGCACCACGAGCAGGTCGCCGACGAGCGCCGGGGAGGTGCCGAAGCCGTGCTCGGTGGCGAAGGGCCCGAGATCGGCGTGCCAGCGCGGCGCGCCGGCGTGGTCGAAGGCCTCGACGCGCAGGTTGTCGGGCGTGGCCCACAGCCAGTAGACGCCGTCGGCGTCGGCGGCGGGCGAGGAGGAGGCGAGGCTGTTCTGCGCGTTGAACGGCTCCACCGGCCCCACGATGCGCCGCTCCCAGAGGAGGGCGCCGTCGGCCGTGGCGTGGCAGGAGAGGGTGCGCGTGCAGCGTGCGGGGTCGGCCGGGTCGGGCAGCGCCGAGGCGGTGTAGACCTTCCCCTCCCAGACCACCGGCGAGGAGTGGCCGGCGCCGGGGAGATCGACCGACCAGGCGAAGTCGGCGATGCCCCAGGAATTGGGGAAGCGGCGCGTGCCCCCCTGCCCGGCGCCGTCGGCGCCGCGGAGGCGCGGCCAGGTTCGCGGCGTGCCGGACGCGGCCGCCGGGGTGTCGGCTCGGGCGAGCGGCGCCCGCCCCGCCGGCAGGATCGGGCAGGGGGTGCCGTACAGCAGCGCCCCAGCCGCCGCGAGCATCGCGGCCACGGCGCCCACGCGCGGCCGGAGGAACGAGTGCGTTGGCATGATGGACGGCAGCCCGTGCGGTGCGGAATCCCTCCGCGCCCCGGCGCGGACGACGGCGATGATAGCGGCCCCGCGAGGATCAGGGCGGCCCCGAGTCGGCCGAGCCCACCCGGCGGCCCCGCGACGGGAGGCGGCGGACGTGCCGCCGGAATCACGGCGGCCGTCCTATACTGCCGCCGGATCATTTCCCCCCGGCCCCCCCGGAGCCCTCCCCATGGCACGCCGCGACGGCCCGCTCGACCGGGAGCTCCTCGCCGAGGCCCTGGGCACGTTCGTGCTCATGCTCGTGGGCCTGGGCGTGAACGCGCAGAAGGTGCTCGGCGGCGGGGACCACGGCGACGCCTTCTCGATCCACGTCGGCTGGGGGCTGGCGGTGATGATCGGCGCCTACGTCGCGGCCGGCGTCACCGGGGCGCACCTCAATCCGGCGGTGACCCTCGCGATGGCGGTCCACCGCGGCTTCCCCTGGCGCAAGGTGCTCCCCTACACCGCGGCGCAGCTGGCCGGCGCCTTCGCCGCCTCGGCGGTGGTGTGGGCCACCTACCACGCCGCGCTCGACGCCTTCGACGGCGGCACGCGGCAGGTGCTCGGCGACCAGGCCACCGCCGGGATCTTCGCCACCTATCCGCAGCCGTGGCTCGGCCCCTGGGGGGGCATCGTCGACCAGATCGTGGGCACGGCGATCCTCCTGGGGGCGATCTTCGCCCTCTCCGATCCGCGCAACACCCGACCTCCGCAGGGGCTCGCGCCGCTCCTGGTGGGGCTCGTCGTCATGGCGATCGGCGTCTCCTACGGCTTCAACGCGGGCTACCCGATCAACCCCGCGCGCGACCTGGGCCCCCGCGCCTTCACGGCGCTGGCGGGCTGGGGGAGCGGCGTCTGGACCGCGGCGGGGGGCTGGTGGTGGGTGCCGGTCGTGGGCCCGCTCGTCGGGGGCGTGGTCGGCGGCGCCCTCTACGACGCCTGCGTGGGGCGCCGCTTCCCCCCGGCCGACGCCTGACGCCGGCGCCAGGCGCATCGCAGGGAGCGCGCGACGGATGCAGTGGAGCCGGCTGCGTGCGAGCGTGCGGGATCTCCTCGCCCCGTCGGTGGCGGGGCGCGTCGACGTCCACATGGCCGGCTACGGCTCGTCGAGCACCGACCGGGCCTGGCTGGCCCTCGACGGCCGCGACGTGCTCACGATCCCCGAGTACTTCTGCTGGCACACCGACGGTGGCATGGAGGCCGCCCGACTCTCCCCGGCGCGGCCGGAGGGGGTGCTCCTCCATGAGGGGCGGGTGACGACGATCGGCACCCTCCTCCACCGCTATCTCGACAGCGCGTTCGCCGACCTCGTCGCCAGCCCCACCGTCTTCCTGCGCGGTTTCGCCCGCTTCGACCGGCGCTTCGGAAAGCGCCGCCTCGCCGCCCCGCCCCCGCCCGACGAGCATCCCTTCGTCGTCCACTGCCACCTCTTCCGGGCCGCCGCCGAGGGGCTCCCCGCCGCCGGCCCCGCGCCGCCCGGCGACGCCCGCTGGCACCTGCCGAGGCAGCGCGGTGACGGCAGCCGCGCGTTGCGTGCCAGCGCCGACGCCGCGCTC
>CAISKG010000441.1 GCA_903885855.1 uncultured Planctomycetaceae bacterium | reverse complement strand
TTTTCACCAGCGACAACGGCTTCGCCCTCGGGGAGCACGGTCGCGTCGACAAGCGCACCGCCTACGAGGAGAGCATCCGCGTGCCGCTCGTGGTGCGCTACCCGCGCCGCGCGACGCCGGGGAGCGTGGTGGAGCGGATGGTGCTCGCGCTCGACCTGGCCCCGAGCATCCTCGAATTGTGCGGCCTCGCCCCCCTGCCCGACGCCGACGGCCGCTCGTGGGCGCCGCTCCTGGCCGGCGACGCGGCGGGGTGGCGCACCTCCTTCCTCTATCAGTACGACTACGAGCGGCAGTTCCCCTACACCCCCAACGTGCGCGCGGTCCGCACCGAGGACTGGAAGTTCATCCGCTATCCGCACGGTGACGGCGGCCCCGACCGGCACGCCGCCGAGCTCTACGACCTCCGCGCCGACCCCCTCGAGACGCGGAACCTGGCCGGCGATCCGGCCCACGCGGCCGACCGCGACCGCCTCGCCGCCGAGCTCGACCGCCTGCAGCGGGCCCACGGCGCGCTGCCCGACCGCCCGCCCCTCGACGAGGGGATCCGCGACGAGCTGCCGAAATTCTGAGCGGGGCCCCCCGGCTGGTCATCCGCGCCGCGACACGACGACAATGCCGCCGCCCCGAGCGCCCCACGATTCCTCCCCCCTCCTGGAAGGCTCCCCATGAAGCTCTCCTCCGCCGTCGCCGCCGCGCTGCTTCTCGGTTCGCTCGCCCTCGCCCAGGACGCCACGGAGAAGCCCGACATGGCCGCGCTCCTCGCCGATCGGGCCTTCGAACGCGACGGCGCGCGCCTCCGCTACCGGGCCCTCGAGCCCGCCGAGTCGGCGGACGGCGAGCGCTATCCGCTGGTGATCTTTCTCCACGGCATCGGCGAGCGCGGCACCGACAACACCCGGCAGCTGTGCAACGGCGTGGAGCGGTTCGTCACCGCGGAGGCGCGCCGGAAGCACCCCTGCTTCCTCGTCGTGCCGCAATGCCCCCCCGACGCCATGTGGTCGCCGATCCGCGGGACGCGTGAGAATCCCGCCTTCGCCGAGATGCCCACCGCGCCGGCGGCGCTGCTCCTGGGGCTCGTCGAGGAGCTCGTGCAGGACCCGCGCGTCGATCCCGACCGCGTCTACATCACGGGGCTCTCCATGGGGGGCTACGGCACGTGGGATCTCGCCGCGCGGCGGCCGGAGCTCTTCGCCGCGGCGCTGCCGGTGTGCGGCGGCGGCGATCCGGCGCGGGCGGGGGCGCTGGCCGGCCTGCCGATCTGGTGCTTCCACGGCGGCGCCGACGCGCTGGTGCCCCCGGAGCGGTCGCGGGCCATGATCGAGGCGCTCTCCAAGGCGGGTGCGGAGGCCAAGTACACCGAATACGAGGGGGTGGGGCACGACTCCTGGACGCGCACCTACGGCGACCCCGAGGTGCTCGAGTGGCTCTTCGGCCAGAAGCGGCAGCCGCGCTGAGCTGCCGCACGGCAGCCGCGGCGCGGGCCCCGCGCCCGGGAGGCTATGCTTGAGAGGGTGGCGTCCGCACGGACGGTCCGCGGCCGCCGCCCCACGGGCGAATAGCTCAATCGGTCAGAGCACCTCGTTTACACCGAGGGGGTTGGGGGTTCGAGTCCCTTTTCGCCCACTCTCACGCGCCCTGCGAGGCGTTCCAGCCCCGCCCGGCCCGCCGGTGGATCGCCCCATGCCGCCGCGTGTGTGGATCATCCTCGTGCTCGCCTTCCTGGCGGGCTTGCTCGTGCTGCGGAGCCGCCCGCGCGGCGGCCCGCCGCGGCGCCGAGGCACGAGACCTCGCATCAAGCCGCCGCCACCGCCCCCCGCGCCCCGCGGGCGCTGACGACGATCCCCTGCCGGTGTTCGCCGCCCCACAGCGCGGGCTGACGGCGCGCCCTCCAGCGGTCGATTCAACGTGGCATCGGCCAGGCGAACCGCAGCCGATCGCGCCAGCGCGGCGGCGCGGCGGCCGCGCCGGCCGGAGCCCCCGCCATCCCCGCCGCCGGACGGGCGGCATCAGCATGCGCCGCCGGACGGGCGGCATCTCCCTTCGCCGCCGGACGGGCGGCGTCTCCCTGCGCTGCCGCGGCGCCGCGCGCGGCCGCCCCGACGCGG
>CAISKG010000440.1 GCA_903885855.1 uncultured Planctomycetaceae bacterium | reverse complement strand
CCGCGACCCTGGCCCTCGACCTGCCGCGCGACGGCGGCCGCGCGCTGGTCCTCGCCGGCCGCCCGCACGCGGCGGTGGCCCTCGCCAATCGAACGCCCGGCATCCGGGCCGTCACCGCGCGCGACACGGCGACGCTGCTGGCCGCGGCGGCCGAGTGCGCCGCCAATCTCGTGGTCGTGGCGCCGCGCGACTTCTCGGCCGTGGCGCTCGAGCGGGTGGCGGTGGCCCTGGCGACCCGGCCGGCCGGAGCGCCTCCGGCCGAACTCGCCCCGCCCGACGCCTGCCCCTGCGGCGGCCCGGCCACGGCGTCCTGCGCCTGCACCTCCCACCCCCACTGATCCCCATGCGCCTCGGCCTCACGATCGGCACGCTCTCGCTCGTCGCCCCCCACGCCACCGTGCGCGGGGGGGTGTTCCGGCTGGTCGTGCCCCTGTCGGCCGCCGACCTCGGGCGCCCCCTCGACCCGTCCGCCCCGCCGGCCACCGAGCCGCTGGTGGCCTGGGACGACCTCGGGGCCGGCGACGGCCAACTCGTCGCCTTCAGCGAGGGGGGCGAGGCCGCCCAGCCCTTCCGCCCCCACGACAAGCCGATCGACGCCTACGTGGCGGCGATCGTCGACCGCCTCGACATCCGTTCCCCGTCCGCGCGGCCGCCGGCACGCTAGCGCCGCGCCCCCTCCGACCCGCCCTGCCGTCACGACCACTTCCACCGCCCCGTTCACCAGCCTCCCCGCAGCCGGCAGGGTCTCCGCGACCCGCAGCGTGGGGAATACTCGAATCGACCCCCTCCCCGGAGACGTACCCATGGCCACCAAGCCCGCCGTGAAGACCCCGACCAAGCCGCTGTCCCAACTCAAGGAGGAGATCTGCGACATCGGCCGGCGGATCTACGCCAAGGGATTCGCCGCCGGCAACGACGGCAACATCTCCTTCCGCCTCGGCCCCAACGAGGTGCTCTGCACGCCGACCATGATCTCCAAGGGGTTCATGAAGCCCTCGGATCTGTGCATCGTCGACATGGAGGGCAACCAGATCGCCGGGCAGCGCAAGCGCTCCAGCGAGATCCTCCTCCATCTCACGATCATGAAGGAGCGCCCGGACATCAATTCCGTGGTCCACTGCCATCCGCCGCACGCCACCGCCTTCGCCGTGGCCCGCGAGCCGATCCCGCAGTGCGTGCTCCCGGAGGTCGAGGTGTTCCTCGGCGACGTGCCGATCACCCGCTACGAGACCCCCGGCGGGCAGAAGTTCGCCGACACGGTCAAGCCGTTCGTGAAGAAGTCGAACGTCGTGATCCTCGCCAACCACGGCACGGTGAGCTTCGGCGAGACGGTGGAGAAGGCCTACTGGTGGACCGAGATCCTCGACGCCTACTGCCGGATCCTCATGCTCTCCCGCGACCTCGGCCGCGTCACCTACCTCACCAAGCAGGAAACCAAGGAGCTGCTCGACCTCAAGCAGAAGTGGGGCTACACCGACCCGCGGCTGGAGAAGGGAATGGAGAACTGCGACATCTGCGCCAACGACGTCTTCCGCTCGAGCTGGGGCTCGACGGGGGTGGAGCGGAAGGCCTTCGACGCCCCCTCCCCCTTCGGCGCGGATCCGAAGGCGGCCGCCGCGCCGGCGACGCTCGACTACGAGTCGGTCGTCAAGGCGGTGACGGAGCAGGTGTGCCGCGAGCTGGGCATCGGCGCGGCCTGACGGGGGGCGCGCCGGCCGGGGATGGCCGGAGCCCACGTCCGGAGAGGGGATACGGGCGGCCCCGCCCCACGCGGGCCCCACGGTGATACGGTCGACGATCACGCACGGGAGACAATCGCGATGAAGGTCGGAATCGTCGGTGGCGGCGGGATCGTCGGATCGTCGGCGGGCTTCGCCCTCCAGCTCGGGGGGATCGTCCACGAGATCGTCCTCGTCGACGCCAACGCCGAGCTGGCCGACGGCCAGGCGCTCGATCTGCTCCACGGCACCGCCGCGATCGCCGACCAGTCGATCCGCGCCGGTGGCTACGCCGACATCGCCGACGCCGAGGTGATCTGCATCACCGCCGGCCTGCGGCGGAAGCCCGACGAGAGCCGGCTCGCGCTCATCAACCGCAACGTCGAGCTCTTCCGCTCGATCCTGACGACGATCCGCTCCGCCGGGATGCGGCAGGACGCGATCGTGCTGGTCGTCTCCAATCCCGTCGACATCCTCACCTACCTGGCCGAGAAGGAGCTGGGGCTGCCGCGCGGGCGCGTCATCGGCCTGGGCACCCTTCTCGACACCCTCCGCTTCCGCAGCCTGCTGGCCGCCGCCCTCGGGGCCCCCGCCACGCAGCTCGAGGCGCTCGTCATCGGCGAGCACGGCGACAGCATGGTGCCGGTGTGGAGCAGCGCCTCGGTCGCGGGCCTGCCGCTCGACAAGTGGCCCGGCTTCACCCCCAAGCTCGGCGCCGACGTCTTCCAGCGCGCGAAGACCAGCGGCGCGGAAATGATCAAGAAGAAGACCGGCGCCGGATTCGCCGTCGGCGTGTCGATCGCCGAGGTGATCCACGCGGTGGCGCTCGACTCGAAGCGCGTCCTGCCGGTGTCGACGGTGTTCGCGGCCAGCGGCCCGGCGGCGTACGGGATCCGCGACGTGGCGATCTCGGTGCCCACGATCGTGGGGCGCGGGGGGGCGGAGCGCGTCATCGAGTTGGAGCTGTGGCCCAAGGAAATCCAGGCGCTGCAGAAGTCGGCGGCGGTGCTGCGCGACACGCTCGGGCAGGTGTTCGGCGCGAAGCCGGCCTGACGCGTGCGCGGCGGCCGGTAGACTTCCCCGCGGGCCCGGCCCGGGCCGGTGCGGGAAGGGGGTGGCCGATGGGTGGCGTGCGTGGATGGTGGCCGGCGTTCGGCGCCGCGGTCGTGCTCGCCGTGGCGGTGGGCGCGGGGCCGCGGCGGGCCTCCGCGGCCGATGCTCCCCCCGACGTCGTCATCCTCTACGCGGACGACATGGGCTGGGGGGATCTGGCGGCCAACGACCCGCGCTCGCGGATCCCCACGCCCCACCTCGACCGCCTCGCCGCGGAGGGGGTGCGCTGCACCGACGCCCACAGCTCCTCCGGCCACTGCACGCCGAGCCGCTACGCCCTCCTCCACGGCCGCTACCACTGGCGGAAGTTCCACGGCATCGTGAACGCCTTCGGGCAGCCGGTGCTCGATCCCGGGCGGGAGACGATTGCCACGCTCCTGCGCGGGCGGGGCTACCGCACCGCCGCCTTCGGCAAATGGCACCTGGGATGGGACTGGGAATCGATCCGCCGCGCGGGTGCGGTGCCCTCCCGACGGGGCAACGACCGCGTCTTCGCCCCCGGCGATTTCGATTGGCGGCGCCGCGTGCCCGGCGGGCCCCTCGCGCACGGCTTCGACCGCTACGCCGGCGACGACGTCCCCAATTTCCCCCCCTATGCCTGGTTCGAGGACGACCGGATCACAGCGTCGCCGACGGAGGCGCTGGCGCTGCCGGACGGGCCCGACGAGGGGAACTGGGAGTGCCGCCCGGGGCCGATGCAGCCGGGGTGGGATTTCCGGGGCGTCATGCCGCGGATCACGGCGGCCGCGGTGGAGTGGATCCGGGCGCAGCCGGTCGACAGCCCCTGCTTCGTCTACGTGGCCTTCACCTCCCCGCACGCGCCGATCATCCCGGCGGAGGCGGCGCGCGGCAGGAGCGGGGCGGGCCCCTACGGCGACTTCGTCGTCCAGACCGACGACGCGGTGGGAGCGATCCTCGCGGCCGTCGAGGCCCGCGGCAGGGCGGGCGACACGCTCGTCATCTTCTCCTCCGACAACGGCCCCGAGCGCTACGCCTACGAGCGCGAGCGCGCCACCGGCCACCGCAGCGCCGGCCCCTTCCGCGGGCTCAAGCGCGACCTGTGGGAGGGGGGCCACCGGGTGCCGCTGATCGCGCGCTTTCCGGGGCGGATTCCCCCCGGGCACGTGGCCGACGGCCTCCTCTCGCAGATCGACCTCTTCGCCACGATCGCCGCCGCGGCCGGCGCGCCGATCCCGGCGGGGTCGGCGGAGGACAGCCTCGATCAGCTCCCCTTCCTCGGCGGCAGCGCCCCCTCGAAACGCACGGAGCTCGTCCACAACACCAACCCCGACGGCTACGCCTTCCGCCAGGGCGACTGGCTGCTGGTGGCCGCGCCCGCGGCGGGGATCACCGGCGTGCCGGCGTGGTACGCCGAGGCCGGCGGGCTGCCAGCCGACCGGGCAGGCGCCCTCTACGACCTGCGGGCCGACCCCGGCCAGCGCCGCGATCTCCAGGACACGGAGCCCGACCGCGCCGCCGCGATGCACGACCGCCTCGGGCTGATCCTCGGCCGTCGGGCGGGGCACCCCTGAACCACGACCCGTCCCGGCCGGCGCGGGCCCTCAGTGCGCCACGCCCTCCTGGAGCGCGACCATCTCGGCGTAGCGGCCGCCGAGATCGAGCAGCGAGCGGTGGTCTCCCACCTCGATGATCCGCCCCCCGTCCATGACGAGGATCCGATCGGCGTGGCGGACGGTGCTCAGCCGATGGGCGATGACGAAGCTCGTCCGGCCACGGAGGAGCGTGGCGAGGCTCTCCTGGATGTGGCGTTCGCTCGCGCTGTCAAGGTTGCTCGTCGCCTCGTCGAGGATCAGGATCCTGGCGTCGGCGAGGATCGCCCGGGCGATCGCCAGGCGCTGGCGCTGGCCGCCGCTGAGCTTCACGCCCCGTTCGCCGATCACCGTCTCGTAGCCCCGGGGCAGGCCGAGGATGAACTCGTCGGCGTGGGCGGCCCGCGCCGCCGCCACGATCCCCTCGCGCGTCGCCCCGCGGCGCGAGTAGGCGATGTTGTCGGCGACGGTGCCGTCGAACAGGAAGACATCCTGCTCGACGATCCCCAGGAGGGATCGGTAGCAGTCGATGTCGATCCCGCGCAGGTCGCGGCCGTCGAGCCGGATGACGCCGGCGGTGGGGTCGTGAAACCGGGCCACGAGGTTGCACAGCGTCGTCTTCCCGGCGCCGCTGCGCCCCACCAGGGCGATCGTCTCGCCCGGCGCCACGTCGAGCGACACCTCCTGGAGCACGTCGGCGGCGCCGCCGGGATAGCGGAAGGCCACGCCATCGAAGGTGATCCGGCCGGCGACCCCGCCCGGGACGAGCCGGATTCCCGGCGCCGCGGAGGCCATTTCCAGCGGCTCGGCGAGCAGGTCGAGCACCCGGTCGAACCCGGCGAGATTCGACTGCAGTTGCGTGAGCGTGGAGGCGATGACGGCCACCGGCTCCAGGAGCATCGCCATGAACACCAGAAACATCACCAGGTCGCCGGGGGTGAGCCGGCCGGCGATCACCTCCATGCCGCCGTAGAGCAGGAGCACGGCGGAGGCGGCGGGGAGGAGCATGTCCCACAGCACCTCGACGGTCCTGCCCCACCACCAGGCGAGCATCTCCATGCGGACGGTGAGGTGGTTGGCGCGCGAGTAGCGGGCGGCCTCGCGCCGCTGGCGCGAGAAGCCGCGCACCACGCGCATCCCGCCGAAGACCTCCGCCACGCGGGCGTCGATCCGGGCGCGCCAGGCGCGGAGGTCGCGGTGCAGCGGCCGCAGGCGCCGGTTCCAGAGCATGCTCGAGAGCACCACGGCGGGCACGAGCAACAGCGCGCACAGCAGCATCCGCCAGTCGATCCAGGCCAGGATCACCAGGCCGCCGACGAACTGCACCACCGCCCGCCAGGGGTTGAAGAGCATCGACATCACGAGCTCCCCCACGCCGCCGGCGTCGTCGCGGAGCAGGGCCGCGGCGCCCCCGGCGCGGAGGTCGTGGATGCGGTGGAGGGGAAGCCGCGAGGCGTGCGCGAACGCCTGCCGCCGCATGCGCTCCTGCACCCGCTTCATGGTCACCGTCACGAACCAGCGGCCCCCGAGCGAGCAGAGGGATCCGACCAGGATCACCGCCATCACGAGCCCGACGATCGCCAACAGCCGCGGCCCCGGCGCCGCCGGGATCGGCAGCCACCGCGGAACCCACGCCGGCAGCGCCTGGCCCAGGAGCACCTGATCGATGGCGAGCTTCGTCGCCGCCGGGGGGGCGAGCTTGAGCAGCGTGGAGAGCGTGCCCAGGGCGATCCCCGCGGCGACCATCCAGCGGCTTCCCTCGAGGACGCGCATGAGCTCGAGGAACAGCTCGGGCAGCCCCCGGTGCCGGGGCGCCCGCGGCGCCTCCCCCTCCGGAGCCGCGCCGCCGCGGCGCTCGCGGCGGTAGGCGTCGAACGCCGCGCGGCTGCTCGCAGGCACCGCGCCGTCGACCTGCACCGGCGGGAGGATCACGTCGCTGCGGCCGGGCGGGACGCTGCCGTGCCAGTGACCGGGCCCATGGAACGTCACTCCCGCACCTCCGCTCTCCGCCGGGCCGACGCGCCGCCCGGAACGAATATCCGCTGCCGCGCCCGACGGGGCAATCGGACCGCGTCCCGCCGCCGTCGCGGAGGGGTCGATCGGCCGCGTGCCGCCCTCGCCGCGGCGCGGCCACGCGATCTATACTCCGCCGCCGACCAGGGACGGGGAAGCCCCGTGGCCGATCCCCCCACGCGGCAGGTTCGCCGGGCGGAGCCCGGTCGTCCCCTGGGATCATCCCGCCGTGGCGACGTTCCCCTTCATCCGCCCCGACATCCCCCCGGCCGCGGAGTGGGTGCCCCTGCTCGACGAGGCCTACCGGGGCGGCCGCTTCTCCAACTACGGGCCGATCTCGCTGCGGCTGGAGCGTCTTCTGGCCGGGGCCTGGGGGGGCCCCGACACCGTCTGCATCGCCGCCTCGAGCGGTACCGCGGCCATCGCGGCGCCGCTTCTGGCCGGCGGCGTCACCGGCCGGGTGATCCTCCCCGCCTTCACCTTCGTCGCCACGCTCTCGGCGGTGCGGATGGCGGGCGCGGAGCCGATCCTCGTGGACGTCGATCCGAACGACTGGCGGGTCGCGCCCCACGTGCTCCGCGAGGCGCTCGCGGCCACCGGCGCCCGCAGCGCCGTCATGCTCGCGCCCTTCGGGATGCGGAGCGACTTCTCGGCCCACGCGGCAATCGTCGCCGAGCGCGGCGGGCTGCTCGTGGTCGACAACGCCGCCGGTCTGGGCACGCCCCGCACGGCGATCGAGACCGCGCCCCACTGCTCCGAGGCCTGCTCCCTCCACGCCACCAAGCCGCTGGCCATCGGCGAGGGGGGGGTGGTCTTCGCCCACCGCTCGCGCGAGGACGACCTGCGCCGGGCGCTGAACTTCGGGCTCCGGCCCGGTCCGGTGCCCGACCTGCGCGGCCACGGCATCAACGGCAAGCTGTCCGAGCTCCATGCCGCCGTGGGAGTCGCCGCGGTGGAGCGATTCCCGGCGCGACTCGCGCGCCGGCAGAGGCTCGCGGCCCGGTACCACGCCGCCGCGGCGCGCTGGCCCGGCGTGCGGGCCGGTTGCGCTCCCGGCGACGGGACGTGGCAGTTCTTCCCGCTGCTCCTCCCCGGCCCCCGCGCGGCCGAGCGCTTCGCGGCGGCGGCCGCCGCGCGCGGCATGGAGACGCGGCGCTATTACGTTCCCTCCCTCTCCACGCTCGACGACGTGGACCGCGTCGGCCCCTGCCCGGTCTCCGAGGAGCTCTCGGCCAGGATGTGCTGCGTGCCGGTCTACGCCGACGCCGACGCCGGCGAGGAGGAGGCGATGCTGGCGGTGGTCGAGCAGGCGCTCGCCGCCGCGGTCGACGGGCCGCCGGCATGACGCCGCCCCGCGCTCCCAAGCCCCCGCCGGGATTCGCGGAGTGGTTCGCCGCGTTCGTCGGCGCCGCCCTCGATGACGACGCCGCCCGCGAGGCCGCCCTGCTGGCCGCGCCGGGAGCCGGCATCGCCGCCGACGGCGTCGCCGCCACCCGCCGCGTCGTCGCCGCCGCGGG